>NZ_JAHZOF010000013.1:0-51739 GCF_019553625.1 Anoxybacillus sp. ST70 | reverse complement strand
TCTACGGCGCAGCGAAACAAAATATTCCCATTGATGCCGTGAAAAAACAGCTCCATGTGGCATAAGGAGTACCCCGTTTGTCTCTTTTTAAATGGTAATTATTGTAATGAAAATTACTCAACTACAGATGTGTATATTGATGAATTTTCTATTCTCACTCATACTTTAAATACGTACAATGATCCAACAAAAAAAGCTTTACGGCTACTAGCAAAAATTGAAAATAAAAGCGATGAACATAAATATATTGCTGATCATTCACGACGCGTTGCTTATTATTGCCTACAAATTGGGCAGCTAATTGGCTTGCAAGATCGTCAATTAAACAGCTTATACCAAGCTGCCCTTCTTCACGACATTGGTAAAATAGGTATACCTGACTATATTTTATTAAAAAACGAGGCGTTATCTAAAGATGAATTTTCATTCATTAAGGAATATCCGAATATGAGCTATTTTTTTGCTGAAACAGTTTTTCAAATAAAAGATAAAGACATTCTTGATGCTATTCTTTTTCATAAAGAACACTTAGACGGAACAGGTTATCCTAATCGATTAACAGATAAGCAAATTCCAATTATGGCTAAAATTATCTCTGTTGCAGATGCGTTCGATGCATTAATGTCAACAAGACCTTATCGACAAAAGAAGAGCAAAGATGAAGCGATTCACATATTAAAGAGGGAAAGTGGTATTAAATGGGACGAGCATATATTAAATAAATTGATAGATTTATTCACAAAAAAAGAAATGAATATAATAAATTAGCGATAAGAAGCACACCTTCGTATCGCTTTTTTCTTGCACGGAAAGGGGATTTTTTCATTGAACTGTATCCACTTATTAAAAACTACACTTTCTTGTTTTGAACACTTTATCAGTCAACCAGTAATTCTTATTATTGATGGAGAAATTATTTTTTCATACGATTCATCGGAAGACATAAAATATTTTTTTTATAAAAATGAATCTTATTTAAAAAAACAGACTGCCGACATTTCACAACCAATCTTATTGAAATATGGATTAGTTCATTTGATGGTTTTTCCTATAGAAACAAAAATGAAAAATTGCCAAGCGTTGTTGTTTGTTTCATATCCATATCATAATGACGCTCATCATTACATCACTTGCTTAATTGAAACAGTTTCCCTTATTATTCAAAAAAAATATATAGAAGAGTTGTTCGCATTGGAAATCCAACAGCTATCAGAAAGAGAAAAACAAATTTTTTTCCTTATTTTGAAAGGATACAGCAACAAAGAAATCGCACAAGAGCTCGTTTTAAGTCAACATACAATCAAAAACCACGTAAATAACTTATTCCAAAAACTTGACGTCAAGCGTCGTTCTCAACTTATCGCAAAATTTAATCATTTTTTATAAATTTGGGGGATTCGTATGGACATTTACGTTGGAAGACAACCGATCTTAAACAGAAAAGATGAAGTGATTGGATATGAATTGCTGTATCGAAGCGGGGAGCAAAACATCTACAATGCTATCGATGGAGACCGTGCAACGATCGATGTACTAGTAAATAGTTTTATGAATATAGGTATAGAAAGATTAACAAACGGCGCTCGATGTTTTATCAATTTTACTGAAACATTGTTAAAGCGAGGGCTACCTTTTTATTTTCCAAAACATTTGATCGTTGTTGAAATTTTAGAATCCATTCCTTATTCAAACGAATTACTTCACATATGCAAAAAATTAAAAGAAAAGGGATATACTATTGCGCTTGACGACTTTATATGTTCGAATGAATATATCCCACTTCTTCCGTATGTGGATATTATAAAAATCGATTTTTCTAAACAAACAAATAATGAGCACTTTAAACGTTACATTGGGCAACACAACATCAAATTACTTGCTGAAAAAATTGAAACAAAAGAGCAGTTGGAAAGTGCAAAAAAAGAGGGCTTTCATTATTTTCAAGGATTTTTTTTTAGTAAACCGATTGTTATAAAAGAAAAAGTTTTACCTAAAATTTCTTACACGTCCCAACTCAATTTAATAAAACAAATGAACAAAAATGAAGTTCATTTTGAAGAAGTCGTTCAAATCATCGAAAGCGATCCTTCTTTGGCATATCGTTTATTAAAAACGGTCAATTCGTTTTTCTTGTCTAAGGCACCGAAAATCAAATCCATTCGCCACGCTGCTGTGCTGTTAGGAACAAACCACTTAAAAAGTTGGTTAACTGTGTTGACATTACAAGAACCAAACGAACCGTTTAAAAACGAAATCATTGTAAATAGTTTAATACGTGCCAAAACGCTCGAACAATTAGCAGATCTCATTCACTTGCGCGATGAAAAAGACGTTTTATTTTTTATGGGAATTTGTTCATCGCTTGATTTATTGCTTCAACGCCCACTACAAGAAATATTGCAAGAATTACATGTCGATGAAGCGATTCAACATGGTCTGAATGGACAACCGTGTATTTACTCCATTTTGTATCATCTTGTCATTGCACTAGAAACAAACGATACAAATAAATTAAAAGAGATAACAACTACTTTAAACATTGATTTATCCAAAGCATTTGCGATTTATCAACAAAGTATTGAATGGGTTGTTGAATTGCAAAAAGATATAAAAGTAAAATAAAAAGGCTTTTCATAAGCCTTTTTATTTTACTTTGAATTTATTCATCATCCCTGTCAATTCATCAGCTAGCTGTTCGACTTGTTTCGCTTGTTCGAAAATTTGTTGCGCTGCTGCCGCTTGTTGTTCTGTCGCTGCACTGACTTCTTCAATGCTCGCGGATGCTTCTTCTGTGACAGCTGCTACATCTTGCATATGTTCAACAATCGTTTGTCCATCGTTTTGCACTGTTCGAATACGAGCCATCACTTGATTGCTCATTTCATTCGTATGTGTTAAGTTTTGGGCAATATGTTGAAACGCTCGCTTCGCTTCATCTACGCGTTCAAAAGCAAGATTCGCTACTTCATTTCCTTCCGTGACAATCGCAATCGCTTGTTCTGTATCGTGATGTGTTTGTTGAATCATTTGCGCAATTTTATCTGTTGCTTTTTCTGTTTCCTCTGCTAGTTTTCTCACTTCTCCTGCTACAACGGCAAAACCTCTCCCCGCTTCGCCCGCTCGTGCCGCCTCAATCGAAGCATTTAACGCTAATAAATTCGTTTGCGATGTAATATGGGTAATGACATTGACTATTTCCCTTACTTCTTTCGAACGCTCGCCTAATCGTTTCATCGCTTCGACAGCATCGCTTGAATGTCTAGCAGCCGACATCATCGCTTCGCTCATCGTTTGCAAAATCGCTTCTCCTCTTACCGACACTTGCTTTGCTTCTGGCCATCGCTTTCTCCATATTTTCAGCTTCTTCAATTAATCGCTGTAATTCATTCATCATGCGATTCACTCGTTCTGTTACATCTTGAACGGAATGTGCGATTGCTGTTGAGCCGTGGGCCATTTCGCTCATCGTCACTGCCACTTGGTTTGTCGTTTGCTTCGTTTCGTCACTTGCCACAACAAACGTTTGAGCATATTGACGAAGCTGCTCAGCTGAATCGTGCAACTGTTGTAGCATATGTCGCATATGATGAACCATTTGTTGAAAATATTGTCCGAGCTGTCCTACTTCATCTTCGCTTCGATGGTCGATCGTTACTGTTAAGTCGCCGCTTGCTACTTCTTTCGTTAATTGACTTAATTTTTGCAGCGGACGAACGAGGCGTGAAGCAAATAAAACAATGATAGCGCCGGCAAATAACACAACAACTCCAGCAGTAACAAACGATAAAATAGCTAAATAGTACAACTTTTCCGTTGCTTCAGCGACAGGCACAGTAAGCACAAGCCCCCATCCCGTTTGCTTAATTGGGGCATAAAACGCGTATTTTTCCACACCTTCGAACTCATATATCCCCATTCCTTTTTTGCCATCTAATGCGCGTCTTAACAACGAAACGAGTTGATCATTTTTTTCATGCAATAAATTTTTCTCTAATACATATTCTTTTTTCGGGTGTGCAATTAATACACCGTCCTTTTGAATTAAATATCCATACCCCGTTTTCCCAACATCCACGTGAATCACTAAATTTGTTATTTCTTCTGTCTTTACTGTCCCTAACAGCACACCAATAGTTTCTCCTTTTTCCCGAATCGGAGAAGCAATGACAATGACTTTCTCCCCGGTAGCACGTGAAACGATCACATCAGAAATGGACGTTTTCCCTTTTAAAGCTTCTTGAAAATACGGTCGGTCACTAATCGACAATTCTTTTCCATTCGCGTACGCCTTTCCATTCCGATCAGCAACAGCAATCAGCTCAAATGTTGACCACGTTTTTTGAATATGAGCAAGCCTTGTCTCATTTTCTTGTAGCTCAACAACATTCCACCCGCCTTCACTGCTCAATCCTTCAATCAGCTTACGATGGTCATCAATCCATTGATTAACTGCTGTTTGTAATCGTCCAAGCTCTACTTTAGCTGTCTGTTCAAATTGTTCTTCTAAAAATTGTTTCGCTTTTTGATGATTCAAATATGCCACTAAAAATAAAGAAATAATGACAAGAGGCATAATGACTAACAGTAGCTTTCCCCTTACGCTTTTCATCGTGTTCCCCCTCACCAATGTTTTTATATGTATTATCATAAATAAAATAAGTATGTAATAAAAGTAGGTAATTTTGACGATTATGATACATTTTAAATAAAATATTTATCTCTATTTTTATATATTGAAAAATCGACATCTTTCGACAATAATAGACATATATTCTATTTTTCTATGTAAAAGGAGGGGCGTTAGAAGTGGAAGAAAAAATACGCTTGCCACACGCTCTTTTCTCAAATGAACAGTTGCTATTTCAGATGATGGATCAATTGTTCGATATCGTTTTTTTAATGAAAGTGGAAAAAGGACCGCGGTTTCGCTACGTGCGCGTCAGTCCGACAGCCCTTCATTTAGCGAATTTAAGCGAAGAAGATATGGGAAAATGTATCGAAGATGTGTATGATGAACATGTCGCAAATCATTTAAACTTTCAATATATAAGAGCATGCAAAACAAAGTCGCTCGTCTCCTTTCGCGATCGGATGAACGTAAAAGATGACATACGCTTTGCGGAATCTACGTTAATTCCTATTTTGAACGAAAAAAATGAAGTATCATATATCGTCGCATGTACGCGTGAAATTACCGATATGCTAAAAAAAGAAGAACAGCTAGAAGAAGCACAACAATTAATTGATTCTTTATTTACCCACTCGCAAGAAGCTTTTATTTTATTCGATTTATTCGGACATATTATTCGCGTCAACGAAGAAACAGAACGTTTATTTGGATTGCAACAAAAAGACATTGTCGGGAAAACGCTTTTCGATGTCATTCCTGTATATAAAGAAAATATTCATCAAACGTTGCAACGATTAAGCGAAGGAAAACCATTGCACGCCATTCGCCTAACGATGAAAACAAGAAACGGTGAGACGATATACGTTTCTGTAAACGCATCTCCTTTATTCAACAAAGACGGAAACATTATCGCGGGCTTTGCTAGCCTTTTAAATATTACCGATCTCATTCAAACGCAAAAACAATTACAACAAAGTGAAAAATTACATCGTCATGTCGTAGAAACATTTCCTAAGGCGATTATGATTTGTACAGATGAACAAATCACGTATGCGAATGCAGTCGCCCTCCGTATGTTCAAAGCATCAACGATCGAAGACGTACGAAACAAGCCAGTCCACCAATGGATTCATACCGTTCCGGAGCCAACCATCACAGCAATCGACGGCGAAACAATTCCTGTACAAATCGACATCCTCCCGTTCCCGTACGAAACAAACAGGACTGAACTGATGATCATTAAACCAAGTGAACCGATCGTTGTACACGAAAAAGAAAAAGTATATATAGATCGAACAGAGTTTATAGAAAAGTTAACTGATCTTCTTTTTACGCACGAAGGTGTCGCCGTTCTGTTAGTTGATATACATCAATTTAAATTTATCAATAGCTTTCTCGGCCATGAAAATGGTGACGAGCTATTAAAACAAGTAGGCATGCGCCTTCACAACACGATACATCCAAAAGCGATGTGGACGCGAATAACGGGCGATCAATTTGCCATTGCTCTTTCGTACGGAAGCCAAGAAGAAGTAAAACAATTCGCCAACATGATAAAAGAAGTGCTCATCGAGCCTTATTCGATTGCTCAACAACAAATTCGCATCGGCATGCATATCGGTGTCGGCTACGCATACGATGCAAAATTATGTGCAGAAACGTTGTTAAACAATGCGGAAAAAGCGCTATATTTTGCGAAAATGGAAGGAACGAACGTCGTGAGATCGTACGAACCGCATATGTCGAACGCTTTTGCCCGAAAAATCCAGCTTGAAAACGCTCTTCCGCTCGCAGTAGAAAACAACGAGCTCTTTTTGCTCTACCAGCCGAAAATTAATGTCCGTACTCGTTCATGTCAGGTCGAAGCGCTCGTCCGTTGGAAACATCCTCAGTTCGGCTTTGTCAGTCCCGCTGAATTTATTCCAATGGCGGAAGAAACGAACGTCATTTACGACATCGGAAAATGGGTGTTGCGTCAAGCGTGTCGCGATCTTGCGTTTTTGCGCCAACATACAACGGGCTGTATGAAAATCGCTGTCAACTTATCAGCCAAACAATTGCTAGACGAACAACTATTTGAAGATATTCAACATATTTTACAAGAAGAAGGTTGCGACGCCTCTTGTTTTATATTTGAAATTACCGAAACAACAATGATTAAAAATCCTGAACATGTTGCAAAAACGTTAGAACGTTTAAAACAGCTCGGTTTTTCCATTGCCGTAGACGACTTTGGCGTCAGCTACTCGTCGCTTGAATATTTAAATCGCTTCCCCATTGATGAAGTGAAAATTGATCGTTCATTCGTTCAAAACATCGTCAATCATGACAAAAGTAAAGAAATTGTCAGCGCCATTATTTCGCTTGCGCACAATTTACAGCTAACGGTGACGGCCGAAGGAGTCGAAACAGCGCAGCAAGCGCAGTTTTTAATTGAAAAACAGTGCGAACAATTACAAGGATTTTATTTTAGCCGTCCGGTCTCGCTTGAACAACTTCCAAGCACAATCGCATCATTACAAAACATAATAAAATCCCCGATGTAACTCGGGGATTTTTTTATACAAGCACGGCGCGATCGCTAGCAAATTGACTGCCACGAATGCGTTGAAACTCTTGAAGAAGAGAGGCAACAGTTAGCTTTTTCTTCTCTTCTCCACTTGCTTCAAAAATAATTTGTCCACCGTCCATCATAATGAGACGATTGCCCAATTGGACAGCTTGCTCCATATTGTGCGTCACCATTAACGTCGTCAAGCGATTCGTTTCAACAATTTGTTTCGTTAAATCTGTAATTAACTTCGCGCGCGCGGGATCTAACGCCGCAGTATGTTCATCAAGAAGGAGCACGTGCGGTTGCGTAAATGTCGCCATTAAAAGTGACAACGCTTGCCGTTCCCCACCAGATAACAAGCCGACTTTCGCATGGAGACGGTTTTCTAATCCGAGCTGAAGCGTCGCGAGCGTTTCTTTAAAAAATTCGCGCCGCTTTTTCGTCACACCGAACCGAAGAGTTCGCTTCACCGTTCGGTTATAAGCGATCGCTAAATTTTCTTCAATCGTCATGTTCGGTGCCGTCCCTGCCATCGGATCTTGAAAGACGCGACCGATATAACGCGCTCGATCATGTTCACTCATCGTCGTAACGTCCTTCCCGTCAATTACGACTTCTCCTGTATCTGGAGCCAGTCTCCCTGAAATAATGTTCATCAACGTCGATTTTCCCGCTCCGTTGCTGCCGATAATCGTTACAAAATCGCCCGGCTGAAGCGAAAGTTCGATATGTTTTAACGCCACTTTTTCATCGAGCGTTCCTTCGTTAAACACTTTCGTAATCTGTTTGAGTTGAAGCAACGGCTGCACCTCGCTTTCTCGCTTTCCGCTGTTTTTCGGCACGCGCCGCTACCATTTGCGGAACGACGAGCGCTAAAATGACAATCATCGCTGTAATCAGCTTCACATCGCCCGTCTCTAAAAATTGGACGCGCAACGCAAGCGTAATGACGATGCGATATACAATGGCTCCTAAAATCACCGCAAGCGTCGCCCGCACAATCGTTTTCGCCCCAAATAACGCTTCTCCGATAATGACCGACGCTAAACCGATGACGATCATGCCGATCCCCATGCCGATATCGCTAAAGCCGCTATATTGCGCAATAAGAGCCCCTGAAAACGCGACGAGTGCGTTTGACAAGCCGAGGCCGACCATTGTTAAACGGTCCGTGTTTCCTGAAAAACTAGCAATCATTTTTTTATTATCTCCGACGGCACGAAGCGCCAAACCGACTTCCGTTTTCAAAAATAAGTCAATGACTACTTTCACTACAGCGACTAACAACATCCCAAAAACAATAATCGCCCACGTTTTCGGAACGAAAGGAAATATCGTTGCCAACGCTTGATCGAAACGTTGAAACGCTTTTGCGATGATCGTCATGACCGTTTCTTGTTGTAAAAGCGGGACGTTCGGTTTATCCATAATGCGCAAGTTAATCGAATATAAAGCGATCATCATTAAAATCCCTGATAATAACGGATTAATTTTCCCCTTCGTATGCAAAAGGCCTGTCGCACATCCTGCGAAAAAGCCAGCGCAAAGCGCCGCAAGCGAAGCAATAAACGGATTGACGCCACCGACGATGAGAACGGAAGCGACTGCCGCTCCCGTCACAAAACTTCCGTCCACCGTCAAATCAGGAAAATCTAAAACGCGAAACGATATATACACACCGAGCGCCATAAGCGCATATAACAATCCTGCTTCAACTGAGCTAAACAATGCTGTAATCATACAGATCCATCCTTTGTTTTATTCAATAAATTCCGCCATGCTATCCCATTCACTACGCCACTCGACACCCATCTCTTTTGCTGCTTTTTTATTGATGACAAGCTTCAATTTTTGCGGATATTGTACCGGAAGTTCAGCTGGCTTTTTCTTCCCTTCTAAAATGTCTGCTGCCATGACTCCTGCTTCATAGCCAATATCGTAGTAGTCAAAACCGTACGCCGCGAAACCGCCACGTTTCACTGAATCTAATTCGCCGACAAAAAGCGGTAAATCTTGATCGTTCGCGACTTGAATGACGGACTCAAGCGCTGAAACGACCATATTGTCCGTAATGACGTAAAAACAATCGACTTTGCCAACTAACGATTCCGCCGCTTGTTTCACTTCCGCCGATGTCGACACCGAAACAGGTACGATCGTTAAGTCGGTCCCTTCCATCGCTTTTTCCACCGCATCCATTTGCGCCACAGAGTTTTGCTCGCCCGCGTTGTAAATCATGCCGACGCGATTCCCATTCACAAATTGATCAATAAATTGCACCGTTTTCGGAATAGCATCTGGATGCGTATCTGTTGTCCCTGTCACATTTCTACCTGGATTTTCCATCGATTGCACAAGCTTCGCTCCAACCGGATCTGTCACAGACGTAAAGACGATCGGAATATCTTTCGTCGCATTTAATGCGCCAAGCGCGCTCGGTGTAGAATTGGCGAAGATTAAATCGACGCCATCGGCAACAAAGTTGTTGGCAATCGTTTGATTATTGTTCATATCTCCTTGTGCAATTTGTACATCGTATTCGACTTTTAACCCTTTCTCTTCAAGCGCCTTTTTAAATCCGTTAAACGCCGCATCAAGCGACGGATGTTCGACAATTTGTGTCACACCAACTTTATATGTTTTCTCCTCGCTTTTTTCTGTTGTTGTTTTTTCTCCAGCGCATCCTGCTAGCACACTTCCTGCAAGCAACAACGCGCTACACGTTTTTACCCACTTCATTTGTATCCCCCTCACTTTTTCGCTGTTTCGCTTTTATGCGTTAAATTATACAAATATATTTTCTAAATATCAAGTCAATTCTAAAAAATAAATAAAAAAAACGGTGCTCACATCGCACCGCTCTGAGAGATGACTTGTTCTTTTAATGCACGTCTTAAAATTTTTCCTGTTGTATTTTTTGGCAATTCCTCTAAAAATTCAATCGAACTTGGCACTTTATATTTTGCCAAATGCTCGCTACAATAAGCGATTAACTGTTGTTCTGTCAACTGCTTATTTTTACTTACTACATAACATTTTACCGCCTCTCCAAAATTCGGATCTGGCACGCCGATAACTGCGGCTTCCACGACATCCGGATGGCTGTAAAGTACTTCTTCCACTTCACGCGGATATACGTTATATCCCCCAACAATAATCATATCTTTTTTCCGATCAACAATGTAAAAATATCCTTCTTCATCCATTTTCGCTAAGTCACCTGTATATAACCAACCGTCACGAATCGTATGCGCGGTTTCTTCTGGCATTTTATAATATCCTTTCATCACATTCGGACCACGCACGATCAGTTCTCCCACTTCACCAACAGGCACTTCTTCTCCTAATTCATTGACGATTTTATTTTCAACATTCATAATGCTCGTCCCAATCGAGCCCGGTTTACGCGGACGATCAAGCGGATTAAAACATGTGACTGGCGAAGCTTCTGACAGTCCGTACCCTTCGGAAACGATAACTTGAAATTTTTTCTCGAAATTTTTCAATAACGCAACAGGCATCGATGCTCCGCCTGAAATACATAAACGCATATGCGCAAAATCTTCCACTTTTCCGTCTGGATATTGATATAAAAAGTTATACATCGTCGGCACACCTGCAAAAACAGTTGCCTTTTGTTCACGTGCCACTTTAAATACTTCCCCTGGGCTAAATTTCGGAAGAATAAGCACCGTTCCACCGTTCATAAGCGGGGCATTAAGCGCCACCGTCAAACAAAAGACATGAAACATCGGCAACGTCGCAATGACGCGATCATCTTCGTTTATTTTTAAGTAATCTGCGACATCTTGGGCGTTGCTGTATAAATTTTTATGTGTCAACATCGCTCCTTTTGGTTTTCCAGTCGTTCCTGATGTATATAAAATAACCGCCACATCATCATCGTGAAGCTCTGGGCCGACGAACGGTACATCACCTGTCGCAAGCACATTTGTAAACGATTTCATTTTTTCCGGCACAACGATGCCATGTTCTTTTCCTTGCGGTGTTTCACAAATGATGATGTGCTCAACATTCGGTAAACGTCCGTCAAGCTTCATCAACGTCGGCATGACAACATCAAGCGCAATGACAACTTTCACATCGCCGTTTGTTAAAATGTAATGAATTTCATCTGCCGTATAAATAGGGTTAATCGGAATCACCGTCGCCCCCGCACGCATCGCGCCATATAAACTGACGATAAAATACGGTGAATTGCCTAACAATAGCGCCACATGATCCCCTTTGTTTACCCCAAGCTTCGCGAGTCCGCTCGCAAATTTCATGATCGCCCCGTTCAGTTCACCGTACGTTGCTGATGTTTGTTCAAACATATACGCCTGCTTATCTGGCTTTTGCGTAGCTATTTGCTGTAACCGTGAAACTAAATTCATTTTCCCCACCCCTTTAGTGAATGAATGATCATTCATTTTAAAATTAAAAAAATTCTAAATGTATTATATTTTAAAATAAAAAAACAGGCAAGCGAGAAATAATCGCTTACCATGATGATGACTATAAGCTTGTCGCATTCAAATCTCTGTTAAAACGGCTCGCTGTACCGGAGGACAATATGTTGCCGCAACGTTTGTTTCATATACATAATATTTTTTCCCTTCCAATAATAATGTGTTCACATCGATCATTTCACATTGTTTTCCTTCGTTTGTAAAATGCTGCACTACAGCATACATAAGACTTTTTTTGTCAAAATATCTTTCATCGAGTTCAACAACGATTTTACGTTTGTGATTGCTTTCAAATATATGATTAAACATGCTAATGCTCTCCTTTTTGTCATTCTTTGAAAATATGCTTTGTTATGCTTTTTTATCCTTCTCTCGAAAATGCAAGTATCAAATAAATTTCCATTCACTTTCCCTCTTCTTTACACTTCGCATATCGTTTCGCAAAAAATAAAGAAAACAGACCATGAATAAGAAACAATCCTCCTCCGACCCTTTCGAATAAGTTAGGATCATAGAAAAAAGATTTACATATTATAATCAACCCATATATGGAAGATGGAATTCCGAGCAATAAAAAATACAAAAACCATTTTTTATTCGTCATATACAGATGACCCCCGGAAATTTAGCAAACAATTTTATATAAATTATATTTTACCATAAAAGGATGATTTTTAAATAAAAAACAAGGCTTTGTCGCCTTGTATTAAAAAGATATGGAGCGCATTTGGCTATCTGTGGCGCGCAGCAATTCTCCCCACTTTCGATAGCCGCGCATGCGAAATTGTTCTAATAGCTCAACGAATAAATACGCTGTCGTGAGCGCATCGCCGATGGCGGAATGGCGTTCATACATGCGTGTACCAAACGCTTGCGCATATCGCTCTAAATCGCGCATATCATATGACGGTGCAATAAAACCAATTAAATCAAGCGTATCGATAAACGTCGGTTTGCGAAATTTCATTTTTTCGCGGCGCAATTCGTGTTTCATCACAAACAAATCAAACGAAATGTAATGACCGACAAAGCAGACGCTTTGTTTTTGTTCAACAAATCGAAAAAAATGTTGCAATGCTTCAATTGCCGTCGGCGCATGTTTCACTTTTTCTTCTGTAATGTTTGTCAATTCAACAATAACAGGTGGGATATCGCGATTCGGATTTACATACGTATGAAACGTTTCATCTTCCATCACCGTCGTCCCCTTCACTTGCACCGCGCCGATTTCGATTAACCGATCTGTTGTCGCTACATCAAATCCGGTCGTTTCTGTATCAAATACCGTAAAAATAATATCATCAATCGGCGTCGACAACGGGATATGATCGTTTAACTTGTAGTCAATCGCCTTTCGTAAAAAAAACACCCCGATCCCCCCTAAAAATGAGAAAATAATTGCGCCTGCAGTTGCTTTAACGTTTTTAAACTTAACATGAGTTCATCTTTTTCTCTTGTCGTCATCGTTGCAAACGATAAGACAGACGACGATTGTTTATTCGCTTGATAATGATTCCATTTATGGCGAATGTAAATAGCTAGCACGTTTTCAGCCGCTTTTTGCACATCTTTCGCAAATGCAGGAGACAATACTTGCTTTTCTTTTAGCTTCTCAATTCGCTCAAACGGTGTGCCAGATACGATCCCATGAATGAGCCCTAAAATTTGTATGCTATGATGGTACGGAAATAACACTTCTTTTTTCATATCGATTGTTTTTCGCTCAAGCCCGAAAATAGAGCGAATTGGGCGATCAAGCGTCGGAATTTCATTTTGCTTTTCCATCTCAACAAGCCGAAAAAAGAAAATTTTTGCACGATGTAATTGCTCACGAATTTGTTGTTCAAATGCACGATGCAAGTCGATATCGCCATATACAAATCGATACGAGAAAAAGTTTTGCGCCAACAACAAGTTGTCATTTGTCGCATGAATCATCCACTCGCGCAATCGATCTTTCCACGTTTCAAGCGAACCACGCCATGCATTTTCGCTCGCCATCATCTTCCCTTTGCATCGCTCATATCCTGCTTTCTCCATGACACGCACAATCGCCTCTCCAAGCGTTGCAAAATATGAAGCGTGCTCCTCGCTTTCATATACAAGAAAATGATCTTGATCGGTTAGTAAAAACTGTTCCCTCCGTCCGCTTGATCCCATTTGATAAAAAGCAAAACGGCTCGGAGGATCTCCTACTTGTTCGATCGCTAACGATAAACAACGGTAGACGAGTCGATCGTACAGTTTCGTAATCGTATTTAAACATTGAGCAATCGGCACTTGATCGCGCAACATCGTCGCCAACAACTCGTAAATCGCTATTTTCATTTTGGATAACGTCTGTTCATCCGCATGATCAATTTGTTGAATCGTGCGCATCATGCTTTCATTTTTCTTTCGCATTAAATCTGAAAACGTCACAATCCCTTCTACTTTTCCGTCGTCGACAACAGGTAAATGTTTCACTCCTCGCTCAATCATCATAGCAAGCGCATCGTAATAATACGCGAATCGTGAAATCGTCGCGACATGTTTTGTCATCACACGTTCAATAGGTGTGTCATACGGAAGAGACTGTCCAAGCACTCGTTCGACAAGATCCGTTTCCGTTAAAATACCACACAACTTTTGTTCATTCGTCACAACGATCGAACTAATATGAGTCGCCGCCATTTTTTTCGCGGCTTCTTGTACCGTTGCCGTTGATGGTAAAGTGACGACATTACGTACCATTAAATCTTGCACAGGAACGACAAATGATGTAGAATCGCCAAATTTCCGCGCTTGTTTGACTTGTTCAGCAAGCGACACATATACGTCTTTTAAACGGATGCACGCCTGCGCAAGCAAATAGTCATGGACATTCGGATCATCCCATAACCGCGTTAACACAGAAAACGGCATGACAAGCACTTCGCATCGTTCCGCCGCCCGCACAGCAACGAGCTCTTCTTTTCCTTCATTTTTCGATACACCTAAAAAATGGGCTAAGCTTGAAAACCCGATAATCCCACCTTTTTGTACGACTTCAAGCACTTCGTCATACCCTTCATGCTCAACGTATACTTCCGCCACCCCATCAAGCAACAAAACAAGCCCTTTGCGCCGCTCATTTTTCCCTAAAATGAGATCGTCTTTGTCAAACGTCTTTTGTTCACATTCAGCGATAAGCTGTTCGATTTCACGTTGTGGCAACCCCTGAAATAATGGATGCATCAATATCCCCTCCCTTATAAAAACGGCATCTGTATACACAGATGCCTTACATTATCTCATCCACACTTGACCGTCTTTGTATGTCATTTGTTCTGGATAACGGAGGTCATATACTTCTTCTTGCACAGATTGCGAAGGCTCTTTCGTCATCAATGAAACGACGACGTTCGCTGCAATCGCGGCGACTGCTCCAAAAATTCCTGCCCCTGTATCAACAATTCCTGCAACGGAAAAGCCACCGTATTTCGCTGCTAAAATGTAGCCTAACGAAACGACTAACCCGACAAGCATACCTGCAATGGCACCAGCCGCATTTGAGCGTTTCCACCATACCCCAAGTACAAGCGCTGGGAAGAACGTACTTGCCGCAATCGCAAACGCCCACGCAACAATTTGCGTAATTACACCCGGTGGATTTAATGCGACTAAACCAGCTAACAATGTTGCAGCAACGATCGAAATGCGCGCAACAAGCAAACGATTTTGCTCTGATGCGTTCGGACGTAAAATACGATAGTAAATGTCATGCGCAAACGATGACGAAATAGCAATCATTAAACCACCTGCTGTCGATAACGCTGCCGCCATCGCTCCAGCTGCGACTAAGCCGATAACGAACATACCGAGATTTGCAATTTCTGGCGTCGCCATTACGACGATGTCGTTGCTAATGACCATCTCTTGCCATTGTAAAATACCGTCGCCGTTTGCATCCGCAATTTGTAATTTTCCTGTGTTAATCCACTTTTCTGTCCAAGCTGGCAATTCGCTAATTTTTTGACCGACGACATTTTTAATGAGGATGAAGCGTGAAAATGCAGCATACGCAGGCGCTGATAAATAAAGTAACCCGATAAATAAAAGCGCCCATGCTCCCGACCAACGTGCCGCTTTCATCGTTGATACCGTATAAAAGCGAACGATGACATGCGGAAGTCCTGCCGTTCCAGCCATTAACGTAAACATAAGTGCAAGAAACTGCCATTTGCTACCTTTTAAAAATGGTTCTGCATACTGTGAAATTCCTAATTGCTGATCTAACTCTTGAAATTGTCCAACAATTTTTCCGTAAGAAAGCCAAGGAATTGGGTTTCCTGTCAACTGAAGCGACATGAAAACGACCGGAATTAAGTAAGCGGTAATTAAAATGACGTATTGCGCTACTTGCGTCCATGTAATTCCTTTCATTCCGCCAAACGCAGCATAAAACGCAATTAATACAACACCAATCATCGTACCGACTTTTGCGTCCACTTCAAGCAAACGCCCAATAACAACGCCCGAACCAGAAAGCTGCCCGATTGAATAAACGAACGAAATAATAATTGTACAAAGAGCAGCAATCATGCGAGCCGTATGACTTTCATAACGGTCGCCGATAAACTCTGGCACCGTATAGCGACCATATTTGCGAAGCTGTGGAGCGAGTAAAAACGTAAGCAACAAATAACCACCCGTCCAGCCCATAATATATGCAAGACCGTCGTATCCTAACAACATAATCGTACCGGCCATACCGATAAAGGATGCCGCACTCATCCAGTCCGCTGCGATCGCCATTCCGTTTGAAAACGGAGAAATGCCGCGACCTGCTACGTAGAAATCAGACGTTTCTTTCGCCTTATTGTAAATTGCAATCCCGATATATAACGCAAATGATGCAATAATAATGGATAAAGACACGAGAAATTGTGTATCCATATTGCTCCCCCTTCCCCTTTGTTCTCTTAATGATCAAGCGCTTTGCCTGCGCTTAATTGTTCGTTTTTCTCTTCGCTAATGCCGTACTTTTTATCAATGTTGTCGCTTACTTTTGCGTTAATAAACAACAACACGATAAACGTTACAATCGCCCCTTGCGCCCCCATAAAATAATGGAACGGGAAGCCGTTGAACGTCATATTTTTAAACGACTCCGCAAACATGACGACGCCAAATGAAACAATAAACCAAATAATCAAGAAAATAACAATTAATCGCACACGCTCACGGAAATATGAATCCGCCACTTTTTTATCAATTTGTTTCAAACAAACACACCCCCAAGTTAAAAATAAATTTGACCGTTTCTAAAAATGGTGCCGGGAACGTTATGACTTCAAATAAAAAGTAAGCGAAGACTGACAAGAATGGAATGAGTAAAAAGAAAGGCTTTTGCTTGCGAAAAGCAACGTATAAACTTACGACTGTAATCGCTAAGATGAGGTAAAACGCAACCAAACAAATACCCCCTTTATCTTGTAAGCGTTATCATTTTCTTTTAGCCCCCACCTCCTAGTATGTGTTACTAAATTTTAAGAAAATTCTAACACAACCATATTATCTCTACTTTTCAATGGATCGTCAAGCATCTGTTCAAAAAATTTTCAAAATTTTTATTCTGTATTATAACAAAAGGGCAGCGATTCGCTACCCTTCCCATGTCCATCTTGTTTTCGCTAATTGCACATCGCCATGGAAAATCATTTTTGCTTCGTCGACAAGTTGTTCGACGTTGCCGAAATGAGGTAAGTGCGTAAGCAGCAACGTTTCAACGCCTGCATCGCGAGCGATCGTTGCCGCTTCTTCACTCGTCATATGTCCAGCTTGTTTTGCTTGTTGCCCTGCGTAAAAATTGCATTCGCAAATGAGTAAATTCGCCTGTTTAGAAAAAGGAACGAACTGCGATAAATAACTTGAATCGGCTGTGTACACGACCGTTTTTTCTCCTGCGGTGATTCGCATCGCATAACAAATGGCTGGATGTTCCGTTTCCATAAACGAAATCGTAAACGGACCGATATGAAGCGTCTCATTCGGATCGTACGCCACCGCTTTTGTCACCCCTTTATGAGCGAGGCGTGCAAATCCATCTCGATCGAGCGAATGGCCATAAATCGGCAACTCCGGCAAATCGACGCCTAAATTTTTCTTAATCAGTCGGGCATATTGAAGCGGGCCGATATCTGCCACGTGATCGTGATGATAATGCGATACGATGACCGCATCAATTTGTTCAATGTCAAGGACGTTTTGCAGCTGCGCTAACGCTCCGCTTCCGCAGTCGACTAACAGACGAAACCCATCATGTTCGAACAAATAACACGATGTCGCTTCATTTTTTTTCGGAAATGCTCCCCAATAACCGATCACTGTCACTTTCATATGTATTCACCCTTCCTATTGAAATTGTGTACACCTACACAATACCAAATTTTCGTCTCCATTTCACATATACAAATGTTATAAAACAACTATTGACAAATGTGTATCTGTTATAATACAATAAGATTAACAAAAACAAAGGGGATGGGGAACTATGCTAGAAAAAATGTCTGAATTTTATAAAAAGTTACCTCCAAAAACATGTTGCGAATGCGGTAAAGAAATGGAAGAGCAACATGAATGTTATGGCAATGTTTGCGTTCATTGCTTAAACGTTTCTTGCTAAAGTAAAAAGCAGCCATCGTGGCTGCTTTTTACTTTAACTTATATACACGTGCTTCATACGGTTTTAGCACAATTGTTTCAATCGGTTCATTTTCGTCAACTGCATGGTTGCTAATGAGCAGCTGTTTTTCCGTAAACGTCACGTGTGATGGCAATGTAAATGTCGGCTGGTCGCTACTAAAGTTTGTTACCACGAGCAGCTGTTCATCGTTGAACTTGCGCAAATATGCGTAAATTTGTTCATCGTCTTCAAGCAATAACTCGTATGATCCGTACACGATAATCGGATGTTCTTTTCGAAGACGAATCAGCTTTTTGTAATAATGGAATACCGAGTTCTCATCTTTTAACGCTTGTTCAACGTTAATGTCGCGATAATTCGGATTGACATGAATCCACGGCGTGCCTGTCGTAAATCCAGCATGTTCTGTGGCATCCCATTGCATCGGCGTACGTGCATTGTCACGACCACGATAATGAATCGCTTTTAATATTTGATCTGGGTCGTATCCTTTGTTCACAACGACATCGTTCCATAAATTTATTGTTTCAACGTCGCGATAATATTCGATGGACGGAAACGCAACATTTGTCATGCCAATTTCTTGTCCTTGATAAATGTATGGCGTCCCTTGCATCATATGTAGCCATGTCGCCAACATTTTTGCACTTTCGACCCGATACGTTTTATCATCGCCAAAACGAGATACGGAACGTGGTTGATCATGATTCTCTAAATAAAGCGAATTCCATCCTTTTCCGTGCAGCTCCACTTGCCACTTGCTCATAATTTTTTTCAAATCTGTCAGTTTCCACGGTTGAATATCCCACTTCCCAAGATGACTTCCCGGCTTCGAATCGACATCCATATGCTCAAATTGAAATAGCATATTCATGACACCGTCTTGCTCATTTGTAAATTGAATCGCATCTTCCGTCGTCACCATCGGCGTTTCTCCGACCGTCATAATGTCATATTTACTTAACACTTTTTCTTTCATTTCACGCAAATAGTCCATTAACTTCGGTCCATTAACAAAATATTGTCCGCCCCATTGATAACGGTCATTCGGATTCGTCACCGGCGCATCTGGTAAACCTTCGACTTTTGACAACAAGTTAATGACGTCCATGCGAAATCCGTCAATGCCGCGATCTAGCCACCATGTCATCATGTTAAAAATTTCTTCGCGCACCTTTTCGTTTTCCCAGTTTAAATCCGGCTGTTTTTTCGAAAATAAATGTAAATAATATTCCCCTGTCGCCTCATCGTATTGCCATGCGGAGCCGCTAAAAAATGATTGCCAATTGTTCGGTTCTTTTCCGTCTTTCCCCGGACGCCAAATGTAATAATCACGGTACGGATTATCTTTTGATTTGCGCGATTCAATAAACCAATGATGTTCATCGGACGTATGGTTCACAACTAAATCCATCACTAACTTCATACCACGCGCATGCATTTCACGAAGCAGTTCGTCCCAATCAGATAGCGTCCCAAATTCGTCCATAATGTCTTGATAGTCGCTAATATCATAGCCGTTATCGTCGTTTGGCGACTGATAAACAGGCGACAACCAAACAACATCCACACCGAGCTCTTGTAAATAATCTAGCTTTTCAATAATCCCGCGCAAATCACCGATCCCATCCCCGTTTGAATCTTTAAAACTGCGCGGATAAATTTGATACACGACCGCTTCTTTCCACCATTGTTTCGTTTTTGGAATCGATTCCATTCCCTGTTTCCCCTCTCCATTATTCTTTCACTGAACCAGACGTTAAACCAGAAACAATACGACGTTGGAACAATAATACCATAATAACGAGCGGAATGGTCACTATGACCGTTGCTGCTGAAATTTCGCCCCATGGAATGGTATATTGCCCTTGGAACATCGCAATACCGACTGGCACCGTTTTATAGTTTTCTGCTGTGTTAATCGTCAACGCAAATAAAAATTCGTTCCATGCCGCAATAAAAACGAGAATGGATGTCGT
Organism: Anoxybacillus sp. ST70; assembly: GCF_019553625.1. Lineage (NCBI taxonomy): Bacteria > Bacillati > Bacillota > Bacilli > Caryophanales > Anoxybacillaceae > Anoxybacillus > Anoxybacillus sp. ST70. The sequence goes on along the minus strand of NZ_JAHZOF010000013.1, from coordinate 31,437 downwards.
AAAAATGCCTGGTACAGCGAGCGGTAAAATCACTTTAAAATACGTTTGAAGCGGTGTTGCTCCGTCCATTTTTGCGGCTTCTTCTAAATCAAACGGAATTTTACGGAAAAACGTCACTAATAGCCAAATAGAAAGCGGCAACGCAAACGTCGTGTACGGAATAATTAATCCTAAATAACTATTCGTCAACTCAAACTTTTTTACAAACATGTAGATCGGCGAAATAGTCGCAATTTGCGGGAACATCGATACCGATAACACGATCCCTAAAATAATCGACTTTCCTTTAAAATCTAGGCGCGCAATCGCATACGCGGCAAACGCTGCTACAAATACGGTGTACACAGTTGTAATCGTCGCAATGACTGTGCTGTTCCATAAATATTTTAAAAACGGATAATTGACAAAAACAGAGACATAACTTTTTAACGTCGGATGGCTCGTAAACCAGTTAAACGCTTCTTCACCAAACAATTCGCTTAACGGCTTAATCGAACTTAATAAAATCCATAAAAATGGGAACATCACTAAAAAAACGAAAACAAATAAAAACACATAAAACAATGGACCGGCTTTCTTTTGCATCGTTGCACCTCCTATTTTCGATCAGAAATGAGGTCAGCACCTAAAAATTTAATGTAAATCGTCGAAATGATCGCTACGCAAATGAAAACGATCACCGCTAACGCTGAACCGCCACCGAAGTTTGTTTGTGAGAACATGACTTTATACGCTAAAATCGAAATCGTTTCTGTCGAGTTTGCTGGTCCGCCGCCTGTTAATACGAAAATTAAGTCAAATACACGGAACGCATCAAGCGTACGGAACAAGAGCGCAACGAGAATGCTTGATTTTAAAAGCGGTAACGTAATTTTGACGAACTGTTGCCACTTTGTCGCTCCGTCAATCGATGCTGCTTCATATAAGGAGCTCGGAATCGTTTGTAATCCGGCAAGCAACAATAATGCCATGTATGGCGTTGTTTTCCATACGTCAGAAAAAATGACGGCAAACATCGCTCCCGCACCTGTCGTTAATAGTTCACTCATATTGTTGATGATGCCAATATCCGCAAAATATTTGGCGACAATCCCGTTTTGTCCGTCATATAAAAACTTCCACATTAATGCGGACACTGCCGTCGGAATCGCCCACGGAATTAAAATCGTTGCCCGAACAAGTCCGCGACCGAAAAACGCTTTATTAATAAGCAATGCAATCGCTAAACCGAGCACTAATTCAATCGAAACAGAAATGACAGTAAACACCGTTGTATTCCAAAGCGCTTTCCATAAACGAGCATCGCTTAAATAGTTTTTATAATGAGCGAGACCGACAAAGTTCGGTTCAATGACCGCTCCGCTTAGCCCGTTGGCAAGCCCTGTTAATTTGTCCCCTTGCTTCAACTGTCCGTTTTCGTTTAACGTTTTTAACGTTTGTTTCGTTTCGCTAATCGTTTTTGTTAAATGTTGTGCCGCTTGTTCATCAATAGAAACGATTTTCATCTCTTCGCTTGGCACTTCAAAATTGTTTAAAATTTCATCTATTTGCTCATATCGTTTTGCTACTTCTTCATCCGCACGAATTTCTTCATCTACTTGTTGCAGCTTTTGTTGCAGTGAGGTAAGCTGCTCTTTTTCATCGCCTGTCGCTTGCGCCATTTCTTGTTTTAATGTGCTCATTAAAAACGGATAACTTTCTAAATATCGTTCTAAGTTTAAGCTGTAGTCAAGATGGAGAGCTGATTTTGCTGGGTTGTTCAAACGATAGTCAAATAAGCTAAAATAAAATGACTGAATAACCGGCCAAATGGCGACGGCTAAAATGAGCAAGAGCGATGGAGCGACAAGAATATACGCTAAACGGCGCTCCGATTTTTTTTCGTTTTTCACTCGTTGTTCCCCCTTTATGCAAAGGATTTAGCCTTCAGCGCTCATATGAGGCTGAAGGCTAACGTGTAACTACTGCATAACTGCTTTAATTTCTTTTTCCATATTCGCTACTGCTTCTTCTACTGTAATTTGTCCTGCAATGGCTTTTGATACGTTAATTTGAATAATTTCAGATACTTCTGGATAGTTTGGTACAACTGGACGTGGTACCGCTGCATTTAATCCGTCAACAAATCCTTGTTCTGCAAAGAATGGGTTCGCTTTTAACACTTCTTCGTCTTTAAATAGTTCTGGAAGCGTTGGTGCTAAACCGCCGTAAATCGCAGAAATTTTTTGACCTTCTGGACCAGTCATAAACTTCACGAACTCCCAAGCTGCTTCTTTATTTTTCGAATATGCGTTAATGGCTGTCATCCATCCGCCTAGTGCCGCAGCTGAACCTTTATCACCAGCAGGCAGTGGCGCAACGCCAACTTTATCAACGATTTTTGATTGCTCTGGATCGTTTGCTAATGCGTATTGGTATGGCCAGTTGCGAATAAATGGCGATTGACCTTCAATAAACGCTGTATGAGATTCTGGCTCTGTAAATGTTGTAATGTTGCTTGGCACAACGTCAGACGTTGCAATTTCAACCATTTTCTTTAATCCTTTAATTGTTTCAGGGCTGTTGACGACAACGTTGTTATTTTCGTCGACGATTTTTCCACCGTATGCCGCAATAAATTCAATCGCGTTACATACTAATCCTTCGTATTGTTTCGCTTGCATTAAGTATCCGAATTGTGTGCCGCCTTTTCCTTTAAACTCGCGAGCAGCTGCTAACAATTCATCCCATGTTTTTGGCACTTTATCTTCTGGAACAATGTCTTTACGATAGAATAATAGTCCTGTGTCAATAAATTTTGGCATCGCCCATTGCTTTCCATCGAAATTTCCAGCTGCAAGCGCACCTTGGTTGTATGCACTTAAATCAATGCCGTCTTTTTCGATGAAACGATCGAGCGGAAGAACATAACCAGCTTGCGCAAACTCTGCTGGCCAAATCACGTCTAAGTCCATGACGTCAATTTCCGATGATTTGGCGTTTAACATCGTCACGTACGCATCGTGCTGCGCTCCTGTATCAGAAGGCATTTCACGAAACTCGACGTCAATGTTTGGATATTTTGCTTCAAACGCTTTTACGATTTCTTCTGTCGCTTTTGTTGCATCTTTCCCGCGAGCATACACGATTTTTACAACTTCTTCAGATTTTTTAGCATCGTCTTTTTTATCCGTTGTTTCCTTCTTGTCTGTGTCTTGACCGCCAGAGCAAGCTGTCAAACCGAGCGTAAGCGCTAACAATGCAGAAGAAAATTTTGTTGCTTTCTTCATGAAAAAATCCCCCTTATTTTTAAAATGAAATGTATGTCAAGCTTCACTTTGGTGAAGCTCGCTACCAACTGTCGATGCGCGAACAACCAGTTGAAGTGGAAATTCGTAAATTTCTTGCGTGTCATATTTTTTCGTCTGAATTTTTTCTACGATAATATCGACTGCTTTTTGCGCCATTTGTTTCACAGGTTGATGCACCGTCGTAATTGTCGGATTCGTTAGCTCTGTAATCGCTTGATTATCAAAACCGACGACCGCTAAATCTTTAGGGATGCGATAGCCGCACGCCAATGCTTCTGATATAATGCCAGCCGCTACTTCATCGCTTCCGGTAAATACGGCAGTCGGCCGATTGGAAAGCGCCATCATTTGTCGAAATACGCGCTTCCCGTCAGCAATGTGAAACGCATCGCGAAAAGCGTATCGTTCATCAAATGTAAGCTTATATTCCGCTAACGCTTTTTTAAAACCAATTTCACGCGATTTGGCTACATTGCTTCGATAGCCACCAGAACAATACGCGATTTTCGTATGACCTTGTTCAAGCAAATGTTTCGTCGCTATGTATCCCCCGTACACTTGATCGAGCCGAACGGTTGGAACGTTTGCACAATCATCAAACTCGTTGCAAAGAACGATCGGCCCATACTGTAAAAAAGGCTTCAGCTGTTTCCACTCATTTTGGATAGAAGCTAAAATGACTCCGTCTACTTGCTTTGTCTTTAATAAATTCATATAGTTTAATTCTTTTTCCGGCGAATAGCGCGTTTGACAAATAATAAGCTGATAGCCATGTTCCGCTGCTGCTATTTCGGTCGCTTCGACAAGTTCGCTAAAAAACGGATTTGTAATACGCGGAATAAATAATGCTAAAATGCTCGTTTTTTGATTCCGCAAACTTCTCGCCGAAGAATTAGGCACATATCCTAGCTTCTCCATCGCTTCAAGCACGAGCTTTCGTTTCTCTTCTGACACGTACGGGTGATTGTTTATGACGCGCGAAATGGTCGTCCGTGAAAGCCCCGTTAGCTTGGCGACATCTTCAATCGTCGCCATCCTCCCATTCCCCCTTATTTCAATCGAAAAGAAACGAATGAAATCGTTTTCATATTCATATTATACTGACATCACCTTGTATATGCAAGTTAATTTTTTAAAAATTTTTTTCATTACAAAAAAGCTTCTGAAGCGTCTTACGCCTCAGAAGCTTGTTCAACGATCGTTGTAAATTGTCGACGATGTTGAATAGTAAAATACGTCATTGTTCCAGCCATCATGACAACGATAAACATAAGCAATTTACCGACATTTTCCCACATAAATGAGAAATCTCCGCTTGAAATGACCGCTTTTAATCCGAAAACGGAATATGTCATTGGAAGCCATGCGTTAAATAGTTGTAATGAGCGTGGAATTAACTCAAGCGGGAACGTTCCAGCGCTTGTTGTTAATTGTAAAATTAATACAACAATACCGATAAATCGTCCAGGATCCCCAAAAACGGTAACGAGAAATTGAATAACAGATAAAAAGGCAATGCTTGTCACAATGCTAAAGATGATAAATAAAGGAGCGCTTTTTACATGCAAATCGAGCCCGAGAAGCAATACGCTATCGGCAAGAAGTGCTTGCAAAACACCGACGATCATGAGTACACCAAATTTCGCAAAAAACCAGCTAAATGGCGAACGTGGCACTTCGGCTGGCTCGCGAAGTGGAAAGACGATTGAAAGTAAAAGAGCCCCAACAAACAATCCTAACGATAAGAAATATGGCGTAAACCCTGTTCCGTAGTTTGGCACTTCATTCATTTTTTCATTTTTTACTTTCACCGGTTCAGCAAACATGTTGTATACATCTTCATTTGCCTTCACATCGCTTGCTTTTTCGGCACCTTCTTTTAGTTTATTTGCTAGTTCTTTCGAGCCATCTGCCAATTGATTCATGCCATCTTGCAATTTCCCTGTTCCGCTCGTTAATTCATTCATTCCGCTTGCCAATTGTTGCGAACCATCTGCCAATCGGTGCGCACCATTTTGAAGTTGATCAGCACCATCCGCAAGAACTTGCAATCCAGAGGCGAGCGTTTTGCCGCCATAAGCAAGCTTTGCTGTTCCTTGCTCCGCTTCTTTCATTTTTTCATACAACGTATTCATGCCTAAAACAAGCTTTTCTTGTCCGTTCGCTAACGCATTTGCACCATTTGCCAATTGTTGTTGTCCGGCAAGCAACTCGTTTACGCCGCGATCGAGAGCGATATGTCCTTCATGTAACTGCTTCGCCCCATAACTTAACGATGTTGCCACTGTTTGCAACGCTTTGGCACCGTCGTTTAACTGGGCCATTCCGCTCTCCACTTGTTTGTTTCCTAATGATATTTGCACAATATTTTGTTTTAATTGCTCATATACCGCTTTTTGCGCTGGATCTGACGTTTGCGCGATAAGGGCATCAAGTTGGACAGCTAACTGCTCCAATCCGCTTGTCACTTGCGCGGCACCGGTTTGTACTTGCGTAGCTCCTTGTTGCCATTCAGCAAGCGATGTCGCTAGCTTTTCTGCTCCCCCGCTCAATTGATCCGAACCCTGCAACAGTTGCGGCATGCGTTCATCGAGTGTTTTCATTCCTTCAAGGACACGATTCGCTCCTGAAGCAAGTGTTTCTGTCCCTTCTTTTGCTTGCTGCGCTCCAGCAACCAACTGTCCTTGCCCATCCATCATGCGCTTCATTCCGTCATGAAGCGTTTGGACGCCTGTTTGCACTTGCATTGAACCGTCAGCCGCTTGATGCAATCCGTCGGTAAATGCGATTGATTTTTCCGCAAGTGTCGCTAAATGGCGATACAATTCGTTCGAGCCATCTTGCGCTTTGTTCATGCCATCATATAGTTTATCCGTTCCTTCTTTTGCATCAACGAGTCCATCATGCAACTTTTCTGCTCCGTCGCTCGCTTTTGTTAACCCATCTGCCAACGTTTTTACGCTCTCTAACATGTTTTCTGCGTACGTTTCAGTTAATGTTTTTGCTACTTCCGTTTTTATTTTTTCAACCGCCGTTGCGCCAATTTGGGCAGATAAAAAGTTAAATCCTTCATTTGGCTTGTAAATGAGTTGTAGTTTCTTCGGGTGATCATCTTGTAACGTCGTAGCATGTTGTGAAAAATGTTCAGGAATTTCAATGAGCATATAATATCGTTGTTCTTTTAACCCTTTTTCCCCTTCTTGTTCATTTACAAAATGCCAATCAAACTGCTTCTTTTCTTTTAACTTATCGACAAGATCGTCACCAATATGGAGCTCTTTCTCTTCAAACGTTGCTCCTTTGTCTTTGTTTACAACAGCGACAGGTAAATCATCTAAATGATCGTACGGATCCCAAAACGCCCATAAAAACATGCCGCTATATAAAAGTGGAATAAACAACACAGCGATAATCGGAATGAGCACTTTCCGATTGGACGTGACCGCTTTTATTTCTTTCATCAACAATTTACTCAACCCCCTTTTTAAAACATTGACCAATTTGTTCATTTAGTCATTTCTTACAAAAAAGAGAAGGATCATCTCGGAGATAATCCTTTTAACAAATATAAATCAAACAGCTCGGCAATTTTTTGTCGGGACAATGGCTCGTGCTCTTTTTCCCATTCGACGTTTAAAGCGATATACATTTTAAACATTAAAAACGCCGTTAATTCCACATCGTACGAACAAATTTCCCCTTTTGCCATCGCCTCTTCAATTTTTTCGCGAATGTAAGCGATCATTTCACGATCAAGTCGCTTCATGACGTCTCGCACAGCTGGCGTGCCAATATCACGAACTTCTTGTAAAAGCTTTATCGTCAGTTCGTGCTCTTTGCGAAACGTAAAAATACGCTGCAAAGCACGTTGTACGTTTTCGTTAAACGATAAGCGTGGATCAATCGCTGCATCCGCCTCACACTTAATTTCAGAAATGATGGAAGAAACGATCTCTTCAAGCAGCTCTTCTTTGCTTTTAAAAAACGTATAAATCGTTCCTTTTCCAACGTTCGCCATTTTCGCTACTTGGTCCATCGTCGTCGCTTTATATCCAAAAAGCGAAAACGACTTCGCTGCCGCTTCAATAATTTGTTTTCTTTTTTCCGACATAGGCGTTCATCCTTTGTTTTGACTAAATGAACATTTTGGTCATTTCGTTTTATATCGTAACATAAACAACATACAGTTGCAACAAAAAAGGTGCCTTATTTTAAGAAGACACCTTTTCCTTCGTGTAACATAAATAGTGCAACACTTTTTTTACCGCTTCTTCCCCTTGATCAATACAATCCGGAAGTCCGAGACCTTCATATGAACTTCCCGCTAAAAAGATGCCCGGAAGATGTTGTTGCATATTTTGTTTGACGCGCTCGATTCGCTCGCGATGACCGACAGTATATTGCGGCATCGATTGTTTCCAACGCGTCACGATCGAAAACATCGGTTTCATCGTTATGTTCATCACTTTATTTAAATCGTCCATCACCACTTGGACAATATCATCATCTGTTTGTTCAACGATCGCTTCATCTCCAGGGCGCCCGACATAGCAACGCAACAACACGTAGCCTTCTGGTGTCGTATGCGGCCATTTTTTATGCGTCCACGTACATGCCGTAATCGTATAGTCGCTATCTCGTGAAACGACAAATCCTGTTCCGTTCATATCTTTTGCTACCGCCTCTTTCGGAAAGGCTAATGCGACCGTTGCGACAGATGTAGATGGCATCGTTTCAAAAGAAGAAAACATCGGTTCGTTCGGAAAAAGCGATGTTAACGATTGATGTGGAACCGCAACGATGACGCTATCCGCTTCTTTTTTCTCTCCGTTGCTTAACGTTAACACATATCGGTCATCTATCTTTTCAATGAGCTCAACACGTACCCCTTTATGCACGGTTCCTTTTTCGAGCTTTTGCTCTATGGCATCAACGAGCGATGACAACCCTGTTTTTAACGTTTGGAAAATGCCTTTGTCGCTTTTTTGTTTCGTTTTTTGCTTTGGCATCGATCGTTTCATCCCTAGCACAAGACTTCCGTGCTTTTGCTCTAAATGGAAATATTGAGGGAATGTCGCCATTAAGCTTAACTGATCGATATCCCCCGCATAAATGCCCGATAGTAAAGGCTCGATTAACCGATCGACAACTTCATTGCCGAGACGGCGACGGAAAAACTGACCGAGCGATACATCTCCTTCTGTTTTCAACGGCGGCAAAACAAAGTCAGCAGCGGCACGAAGCTTGCCAAACGGAGAAAAAAGACGCGTCACGACAAACGGGGCAAGCTTTGTCGGGATCCCCATCACCGCTCCGCCCGGAATCGGATGTAGCGTTCGATTCACTAAAATGTACGATTGACCGGCCGTGTTATGCACAAGTTCTTTTTCAAGCCCGACTTCGTGAATAAGACGTGAAGCGCTCATTTTTCGTGCTAAAAAAGAGTCTGGACCGCGTTCAATAACAAACCCGTCGCGATACACCGTTTGCACTTTTCCTCCAAGTCGATGGCTCGCTTCAATTAATTCACACGAAATCGGCAGCTGATTTTCTCGCGCTTCTTTTTGCAAGTAATACGCAGCTGTCAATCCCGTCATTCCACCGCCAATAATGACGACTTTCTTTTTCATAATGACTCGCCTTCTTTACGTAAATGGTTTAAAACAACGGTTGCAAGGGCGTCAATAAACTGTGGATGCGCATTTGGCATCGGTGGACGATAGTAACTTACCCCTAATTCGTCCGTTACTTGCTTACATTCAATGTCGTTATCGTATAATACTTCTAAATGATCTGCGACAAACCCCGCTGGAACATATACAAACGCCTCGTATTTCTTTTCTTCGTATAATTGTCGTGTTAAATCTTGCACATCAGGGCCTAACCACGGCTCTGGCGTATTCCCTGCACTTTGCCATCCGATCACATACTCGGAAACACCTGCTTCTTTCGCAATCAAATCTGCTGTTTCTTGTAGCTGTTTCGGATACGGATCTCCCATAGCAATAATTTTTTCAGGCAAGCTATGCGCTGACACAATTAATACAGCTTTGTTTCGTTCTTGCTCAGACATCGTTGCATACGTTTCTTTTACTCGATCTGCCCAATATTGAATAAATTTTGGCTCAGTATACCAACTTTCCACACACGTCAATGTCGGTCCACCTAAACGAGCCGCTTCTTCTTTCGCTCGCCCGTTGTACGATTTGACGCTAAATGTTGAAAAATGTGGGGCTAATACGATCGAAACCGCTTCTGTCACACCGTCTTCATGCATTTGCCGAACGGCATCTTCAACGAACGGTTCAATATGCTTCAACCCTAAGTATACGCGAAATTCAACGTCATCTTGCACTTCATTTAGCCGTTCAGCAAGCTTTTCCGCCTGTTCCTTCGTAATGGCCGCAAGCGGAGAAATCCCCCCGATCGCTTCATATCGCTCACGAAGATCAGCCAACATTTCTTCCGACGGTTTGCGACCGTGCCGAATATGCGTATAATATCGCTCTAAATCCTCCTCTTTGTATGGCGTACCATACGCCATGACAAGCAGTCCCATGACTTTTTTTGACATCGTTCATTCATCCTTTTCTTTTTGCTGAATATTCATGGATAAACGCCGTAAGCCGTTTTAACGTCTTCGGCTGAATTTGTGGGAAAATGCCATGCCCTAAGTTAAATACGTACCCACCTTCATGTGCCATTCCTTCATCTAAAATTTGTTTCACGCGCGCTTCAATCACTTCCCATGGCGCAAGCAACACGGCTGGATCTAAGTTGCCTTGGAGCGCTTTCGTTAGTCCCATGTCTTTCGCTTCACGAATTGGTAAACGCCAATCTAAACCGACGACGTCAAGCGGCAAGTCATGCCATTCTTTCGCTAAATGACTTGCACCGACACCGAACATAATAAGCGGCACATTTTCGTCGCGAAGTGCTGTAAAAATACGCTCCATCGTCGGTTTAATAAATTGACGATAATCGGCAACGTTCACCGCTCCGACCCATGAATCGAAAATTTGAATCGCGCTTGCTCCTGCACGAATTTGCGCTTTGACGTAACGAATCGTCATATCCGCTAGTTTATCCATCAGTGCAAACCATGCTTTCGGTTCTGCATACATAAACGCTTTCGTTTTATTATAGTTTTTCGACGGCCCACCTTCAATCATGTAGCTCGCTAATGTAAACGGCGCACCGGCAAAACCGATCAACGGCACAGTCAGTTGCTCTTTCGTTAATATTCGAATCGTTTCAAGCACGTACGGTACATCACTTTCTGGGTCGATTTCACCGAGGCGTTCGACATCGGCAAGAGAGCGAATTGGATTCGCAATGACCGGTCCAATTCCCGCTTTAATATCAACGTCAACCCCAATGGCTGGAAGCGGTGACATAATATCTTTGTAAAGAATCGCCGCATCGACGTTATATTGTTCGACAGGCAAACGTGTCACGTACGCACATAGCTCTGGTTGATGAGTAATTTCAAAAAGGGAATACTTCTCCTTTAAAGCCCGATATTCTGGTTGTGAACGTCCTGCTTGTCTCATGTACCAAACTGGAACGTATTCCGTCGCTTCTCCGCGACAAGCGCGTAAAAATGTATCGTTTTTAATCATCATGTCCATCCTTTCACATTATGTAATCGCTTATATTATAGTGTAGCGAAATAACTTATTTGTTTCCACTAACACAACTATATCGATTTTTTCACCGTCTGGGTAGTAATAATACGCAACGTTCATGAAATCGCCAAGAAGAAAAGAAAGTGATAAAATACGAGTAGTGGATGAAAGGAGAGGATGTTCGTGTACGTATTTATAACAAATGGTACGATCGATTATTTACAACGATTGCGCAATCAATATCCGAGCGAGCAAATGTTGCTCGTATGCGATGGAGAAAACGGAATGCTCATTCATGAGACGGAAGGAAAAAGCGTCTTTCATGAGCCGCGTCCGTATGAAGTACTTGATGCTGTCGGATCATTCGGAGGGACGTTTGTGGTGTGTAATAACATTCCTGTCACCGATGAAGGAAGACCGCTATTTGAACATCGGTTTCAACAGCGGGCGCGCTTAATTGAACAAGAACCAGGATTTATCGCCATTCGCGTCTTACGTCCGTTAAAAAGCGATACATACGTCATTATGACGATGTGGGAAAACGAAAGTGCCTTTCGCCGTTGGCAACAATCAAAAGCGTATGAAAAAGCGCATCAAAAACGTGGCACAGAAGAAGGAATTGATCAACAACGCTCCATTTTCCCGCGTCCATCCTATGTGACAACATATACAGTCGTAAAAGAAGGCTGACATCTCGTCAGCCTTTAGTCGTTCCAAGCGTTCATGCCGCCACGCACATTGACGACGCGCTTAAAACCATTTTTCACTAATATTTTCGCTGCTTGATTGCTGCGCATGCCGCTTTGGCAAATAACAATCGTTTCTTTCTCGCGATCGAGCTCATGTAGTTGATCAGCCAACTGATGAAGCGGGATATTTTTAAATTGACGAATGTTGCGCGCACGATATTCCGCAGGTGTGCGTACATCAATAAATTGGCGGTCTTTCGTTTGTTTTAATTTTTCTTTTAACTCATCTGGTGTAATATGCTCCACACCTTTTGTCGGCAACATTTTTGCCGCAACAAAATAAATAAGCAAAATGATGAGAACGACATTAATCCATGTACCCATATATGCTCCTCCTAAATACGTATATGGGTATATTACATTGTTTTCGAACGTTTGTCAACGATGGTATAATGGAAAAAAACAGAAAGGATCGTGCGTATGAAAACGTTGTTATTTCATAAACTTCACGAATATTATGACGACATGGTGGCGATTCGTCGCCATTTCCATCAACATCCTGAGCTATCGTTTCAAGAGTATAAAACAGCCGCGTATATTGCCAATTATTATAAACAACTCGGCATTCCTGTTCGAACAAATGTCGGAGGAAATGGAGTAGTCGCCACCATCCACGGCCAACAAGGCGGAAAAACAGTAGCACTTCGGGCGGACTTCGATGCTCTCCCTATTCAAGATGAAAAAGATGTCCCTTACAAATCGACCGTTCCGGGTGTCATGCACGCATGTGGACATGATGGACATACGGCCACGTTGCTTGTGCTTGCTAAGGCGCTTTATGAATTGCGCGAGCATTGGAGCGGCACGATCGTGTGCATTCATCAACACGCAGAAGAATACGCACCAGGCGGAGCAAAAGCGATGATTGAAGACGGTTGTTTAGAAGGAGTAGACGCCATTTTTGGCACACATTTATGGGCAACAGAGCCAACAGGTGTCATTCAATATCGTACAGGGCCGATCATGGCAGCTGCAGACCGGTTTCAAATTGTTATTCAAGGCTCTGGCGGTCACGGCGCAGAACCTCACAAAACGAAAGATGCGATCGTTACTGCATCACAGCTTGTCCTGCATTTGCAGCAAATCGTCAGCCGACGCGTCGATCCGCTTCAACCTGCTGTTGTTTCGATCGGCTCTTTCGTTTCCGACAACGCATTTAACGTGATTGCTGACCGCGCGACATTAGTCGGGACAGTGCGCACATTTTCTGAACAAGTGCGCAATGACATCGAAAGAGAAATTGAACAGATTGTCAAAGGGACTTGCATCGCCAACGGTTGTACGTACGAATACACGTATATGCGCGGCTATCCACCCGTTGTAAACCATGAAGACGAAACGAAATTTCTCGTCGCTACCGCTCGTGAAATAGAAGACGTAACCAATGTCGTTGAAATTCAGCCACATATGGGCGGAGAAGATTTCGCTTACTATTTACAACATGTAAAAGGAACGTTTTTCTTTACAGGCGCAAAAGCGGAAACAACAACGATCGCCTATTCGCACCATCATCCGAAATTTGATTTCGATGAACGAGCGATGCTTATTGCAGCAAAAACGCTTGGATTAGTGGTGATCGAATACATGAAAAAGAAATAAGCTTGGCCATGTCAACGCCAAGCTTTTCAAATTTGATCACCATCTATTCATACAAAAATTTTTACTTTAACTCACGCGCAACAGAGATAATATAGTCAATGTTCTTCATATCAAATATGTGAGTATATGTGATTATCTCATCTTTCTTTACCATTTTTAATGGTTTTTGCATAGGTCGTGTGTAAGAATCTGTTGAAAAAATATCACCTTTCGAAAAGATCGGATGAATATCTGCCTTTCCAACTGGAACATTATGTCCTGTAATATTTTTCGCTTTTATGCGAATCCTTGTTTCTCCATTTTTCACTTTCTCTATTGAGTACGAAATTAAATGAAAAGCATGAAAATCTTTCACTTCCGCATAATCTTGATCTTTAAAAAACGTGAATATTTCTCCGCTTGTTACCCGCTCATCATAGATTTCTAATATGCCTAATAATTCATTCCATTTTAGCTTCACATCTGTCTTTTCTAATAAAAACTTAATAGGAAAAAACATACTATTTCTGATTAGTACTGGCGCTGTATCCATTTCTACTACTTTTTCATCTACGATAGCAGTTTTTGATCCAACGGTAAAAGTATAATGGTGATTTAACAACTGAACATAAGCTGTTTTATTTTTTTTATTATATTCAATCGTTCCACCCATTAAATCGCGCACTGATTTCAATGGGATAAGCAAGCGACCATTTTTGTCTATGAATGGTGCGTGAGGATCTGTATACAAAATATAGTAATCATTTAGTTTTAACAAAATCGGAATATCTTTTTCTTTTGCAGCATATGCTTCGCTATCACTTAACAAAAGCACAAACAAGCATAAGATGACGACTACTTTCTTCATCTTCCAAACTCCCCCTCATCTTTTATTATACACTACTTGTATATGGATACATATCCGAGATTCCGTTTAATGTAACTCGGCAAGCAATCTATCGTACCATACCACTTCGAACCATCCCAATATTTATACTCAGCGTAGTCACTCCATGGATAGTAATAATCTGAATCATGCTTAGAAACAATGAGATTTTCCCATTTTTGATTTTGGGATTTACCGTTTATATTCGCACCATCGAAGTTGTTTTTTGCTATCGAAGTAACTCTTTTCACTGACAAGCTTGAAAGGCTATTAAATGAAACTTCAGAAACAAGTATATTTGAGTAATTGACTGTAGTTGAGTAATTTTCATAACAATAATTACCATATAAAAAGAGACAAACAGGGTATCCCTTATGCCACATGGAGCTGTTTTTTGACGGTATCAATAGGAATATTTTGTTTTGCTGCACAATAAATGAACTCCACGAGGCTATGTCCTTTTCTCTTGCGCAGGAGATCGAGCCCATCAGAAAAATCGCTGTTCGACTCGAATAGGCTGTACACGTAAGCAAGCTGCACCAAAATCCAGTACCGTTTCACCGCTCGAACCTGACGAACACGGTACCCATCGAGCTTCAGCTGGTCTTTCGCTTGTCGAAAAAAGCATTCGATCGACCAACGCTTAGCATAGTAACGCAAGATATCTTCATCGCTTAGCTCCCGGTCGGTGCTCAAGACGCAGTGAAGATGTTCCGATGTCATCGGCTGATTGGCTAGCACCACCGCATGATCGAGACCGTTGAGCGCTCCTTCGTAACGATAGACGCGATAGCGCTCTTCTCCCACCGTGACGAGGTGAGTGTCGTCTAGTTCGATGGAGCGAGCCAACTGCTTCGCTTGGACGGCGACGCCGTTCGGATAGAGAATTCGGTTCGTCTTGAGCATCGCGATGACGTGGAATCCTTTTTTCAGACAAGCTTCCACGAGCGCTTTCGATGGATACCAAGAATCCATCAGCACATAAACGGGACGGCGTACATCCAACGAAGAAAGCATCTCGATCGCGAGTTCCCCTTTGCTTTTCCCCGCCGTCTTGTCGTAGAGACGAAAGGCAAAGGGAAACGCTTGGGCTGCAGTATGAACCATGAGCCAAACAAGAGAATGTTCCCAAATCGATTTTTTCTCTGAGTGAGAATCGTGCCAATCACATCCCTGAATCGCGTGTGTTGCCCGTGACGAAGGCTTGGTTTTTGGCAAATCGTATCATCGATCGAAACAAAAAGGGGTTGGTTCTCCTGTTTGGCGATGCGTTCGACACAATGAAGCATCCATTGCTGGAGTTTGCGAAGCAGCGTTTCTTCCTCCTAAGGGCTTTTCGTGAAAAAATGGCTGAGTGTCGTTCGATGATTGGGGTGAAAGCTCCAATGATGAGGATCGGTCAACGTTCCAGAAAAGCCTTTCGTGATCATCGCATCCACGATATGAACGAGATGCTTCATGACAGGTTTTGAAAAATAAAGTGCCAACCCCAACATCGTGAAAAACTTGTGGATTCCTTGATGATGTGCTAATCTATTCATGAGACATGGACCTCCTTGTGTGAATGGTTTGGTGACACATCTATTCTAACCAAGGAATCGGGTTCATGTCTTCTTTTTTGTTTGGATGTAAATTTATGCTAGTGTTTTTGCTCATCTACAGTTTCTTCTAAAAAAATAAATATGCTATACTCGAAAAACATTAAGCACAACTTTTGGTGGAGAGTCGTAAAAAACCGTAATCAGCTTGTTAAATTTCTCAAAAAATGTAGTCCACTCAACATTCTTTCTATAATCCCTCGATAATCTCTCACTGTTCCTTTCTTCTCCTTTACCAAAACAGACTTCCCATTCTGATTTCCTTCAAAAGATCGTCCACGACTTTTTTCTTTTAATTTCTACTTCGAATGTATCCAAATAAAAATATTACATAAAACACTCCCAATACTAAAAACGTCCATAGCATAACAAAAACGCTGTGAGCGATATATGCAACCATCGCAAAAATAAGCGCCTGGCTCATCCCAATAACAAGTAGTACGCGCATAAACGACCGACGCGCCTCATGAGGCGACAACGGATAAAGAAACAACAGGGAATGACCTCGGTGATACGAACGAATCGAAAGCAGTTGAAGCGCTGTGGCATAAGCACACAAAAGAGCAAACCACTCTACACCGCGAGGCAACGTAAAAATAAAGATGCTACCGATCGCTGTTAAGCGAACGAACAAACCGAAATAGTCGCCTGCGCGGAAAAAGGTGCGTACGTACAAATACGTATACGGTCGCATATGTGAACGATCGAGTAAACGGAAAAAGAAACGAAGCCACGTTCGTTTTTTGACTGTATGTTTGATGTATGGAACATCGACAAACGCATGTGCGAGCCGATAAAATGCTTGCATTCGCTTTCGCTCATCTGCAAGCAGCTGTTCCCATTGCACTCCGTTTTTTCTCCCTTTTAAGTTCACATGTCGCGCGATGATGACCATGAACAATAAAGGGACAAGCATCCATACATATTGTTTCAATAATAAAAAATAAAATAACGTCACGTTCACAAAAAAGCGAACGAATGTGTGAAAGCGATCTCGCCCGATTCGTGCCTCCTCTTGCCATTGAACGAATGTATTCCACCCCGTTAATAACACAATCGCCATCGCGACAACTGAAAATGGCTGAACGGAAAACTTCACATGAAGAGGCAAAAGAACGACGAAGACAACGAGCGAAACGAACAAGTGAAGAAAAAAACTATATCCCACTGCGCGCCAAAAATAAGGGCGAAGCCGTCTTTCCACCGGAAGAAGAAACACCGCATCCGCCTCTTTGACGAACGTCCGCACCCCGCCTTGCGTCACCGCAAAAGCGAGCAGAAGCGCCGCAACGATCGCGTAAGGAAACGACGTCAGTTCATCGACTGCCCGCTTATAAAATACCGCACCCGCCCCGATACTAATAAATAAGACGAGCAATAAATGATCATTAAACATATATCGACCGTATCGTCTCACTTCCGCCATATGAGTGGCCATTCGCTGTTTCCATAACTGTTTTCCATCAATCATCGTTCGTCTCTTCCTTTGTTAATTCGATGTATATATCATCTAACGTCGCATGAGGCATATGTAGCTGTTCTTGAAGCATCGGCAATGATCCGATTGCTTTTATTTGTCCGTTATGTAAAATGACAAACGAATCACAATACCGCTCTGCTGTCGCTAAAATGTGCGTTGACATAAGAATGCCTGCCCCTTCTTTTTTTCTCTCCTCAATAAGCTGAAGCAACGCTTGAATGGCGAGCGGATCTAATCCAACAAACGGTTCATCAATGATATAAAGCGGGACGTCTACTAAAAAAGCGCACATAATCATCACTTTTTGTTTCATCCCTTTTGAAAAAAACGCAGGGAACGCATTCAATTTTTTCTCAAGCCGAAACGCCTTCAACAATGTTGACACGCGCTGTTCATACGCTTCATCCGATACGCCATAAGCCATAGCAGTGAGGCGTAAATGTTCTTCTAACGTTAATTCTTCGTATAAAGCAGGCATTTCGGGAATGTATGTAAATTGCGCCCGATATTGTTCTGGGTCGTCTTGAAACGTTATGTCGTTGATCGTAATCGTCCCTTTACGTGGTTGCATGAAGCCGATAATATGTTTAATCGTCGTGCTTTTGCCTGCCCCATTTAACCCGATTAACGCAACGACTTCCCCTTTTTGTACAGTAAACGATACGTCATCTAAAATGTTTTGTTTCGTATAGCCCCCGAATATGTGTTGAACTTGTAATAGCGCCATCGTCGCTTTCCTTTCTTCATATCATTATTTTTTATTTTAACAAATGAATAACGAAAAGAAAAACGGGTTATGATAAGTAGCGAAGAGGGACAAACAAGTAGCAAGTCGCAGTGAGCAACAAAGCAAGTTCAAGAACACGATGAAATGAGGTGTCTACGGGCCGCACATAAGCTAGCCTGTAACAACGAAAGCACTCCCTTAAAAAGGGGATGGTCATCTTGAACAACGTCGTACTCACAAACGCGTAACGGACTCTACTCGTAAATGAGGTGTTCCCAAAAGACACGTAATCATGAAGCTCCCTCTTCAATGGGCAGGATGCGAGGCGCATCCTGCTCTTTCCGTTTTCGAAACGACAATCGTGTGGTAAAATAAAGACAAAATGGAAAGAAAGGTGGCGTTATGATGAGCGACTGTATTTTTTGTAAAATTATAAACGGAGACATTCCTGCCGCAAAAGTATTTGAAAACGAGCATGTCATCGCCTTTTTAGACATTAGCCAAGTGACGAAAGGACATACGCTCGTCGTCCCGAAAGTACATAAAGAAAATATTTATGAATTAACTTCAGACATCGCCCAACGTGTATTTGAGGTCGTTCCGACAATCGCCAATGCGATTCGTGAACAGTTTTCCCCAGAAGGCATCAATATTTTAAGCAACAACGGAGAAATTGCGGGACAAACCGTTTTCCATTATCATATGCATATTATTCCGCGATACGGTAAAGGGGATGGATTCGGGGCTGTGTGGAAATCACATCAAAGTGACTACACGTTTGATGAGTTACAACATATCGCTTCGCAAATAAAACAAGGTTTATAAAAAGAAGGTGTCCTTCGTGGGCACCTTCTTTCGTTCCAAACGTTTTATTCGTTTTTTAATGCGTCTTTTAACGATTTGTCTTTAATGTCGACATTCGCTTCTTTCATAAGCTTATCAAGTTTCGATTGCACTTTCGATGCATCGAGTTTGCTCTTTTTCACTTCGTATTCCATTTCTTCTTTCATTTCATCAAACGACTTTTTCTCTTCTTTATCTGTCACTTTAATGATATGGTAGCCAAATTGCGTTTTCACTGGGTCGCTTACTTCACCGACTTTTAACGCATAAGCTGCTTTTTCAAATTCTTCAACCATTTTTCCAGGTCCAAACCAACCTAAATCGCCGCCATTTTGAGCAGAACCGGTATCTTTCGAATATTCTTTTGCTAATTTCGCAAAATCCTCGCCTTTTTCTAATTTCGCTTTAATTTCTTTTGCTGTTTTTTCATCGTCCACTAAAATGTGGCTCGCTTTCACTTTCGGCTTATATTCATTATAATATTTTTTCAATTCTTCATCGGACACTTTTATATCTTCCATCGCAGCTTTTTGTCGCAACAAATCAAGTTTTACCATGTTGCGAATCGCTTCTTCTCCGTTTTGTTGCACCGCTAAATCATATTGAACGCCATACATCTCTTTTAAATTTTCGATTTCCTTATCGATTTCTTTATCTGTTACTTTAAATTTTTTGCTTAACACTTTCTCATGTACAAGATCGCGCAACACATCTTTCCCGAAACGCTCTTTCATTTCGTTATATAGCTCGTCTTTTGTAATGTTGCCTGCCTTCGTTTCGACGACAACGTCTGATCCGTTATTACAAGCCGAAAGCGCAAGCATTGCCGCTGCCGACATTGCAACTGTCCATTTTTTCATTTCCTCACAACTCCTATCTATAAATGTACACAAAACATACTATACCATATTTTTTCCGAAAGCTAAAATAAAGCACGTATGCGCCCATACCATTTCACCTGTATTGACATACAATACATTGTCAAAGCGTCGCAACGCCTTCATATACGAAAGGAGGTGTCGTCTATGGGTGCAGGAGCAGGATATGCAAACGGATTTGCGTTAATCGTTGTGTTGTTTATTTTATTAATTATCGTTGGTGCAGCTTGGTTATACTAAACGAACGAAAGCTGACAGGGACACTGTCAGCTTTTTTACGCAAATAATACTTCGATGTAGGAAGAAATAAGTAAAATCGTAATAAGGACGTTAATTGTGCGAAACACTTTCGGCTGTTTTTCTTCTGGAATTTCTTTTTGAATACAAAGTGAATTCGTGAGCTGATTGACCATGAAAAGTATAATTGTCGCAAGGGGTATAAAATAAAGCGCCAAAACATTCCCCTCCTAGTTTTATGTATTTACTCCCCTACTTTACAACGATTTTTTTGATAAATCAATAATGGACATTTCATTTATGCAACAATTCCTGTAAAATATAATACACATAAGCACACAAAAGGAGTTTCGAAAGATGAACATCGAACGACGCATTGAAAAACTTGAATATTATTGTTCGCTCATGTTGGACATGATCGTACCAGAAACGAAGCCATTTTATGCGCTCGTCATTCGGTATGGCTTAACAAAAGAAGAAGTTGAACATACGTTGCGCCTTTGCGAACAATTAAGTGAACAATATAAACAACAAAAAGAGGAAGGATTCGTCATTTTCACCTCGCTTTTTCATGAATTTGCGGGTGCGCTTCATCCGAACCTTCCACTTGCTGAGACGATCGACGCGTTAAAAAAACAACAATTATTCGTTCCACTTATGACAGAGTTTCAACGTTTATTACATACGCTCAACGAATGAAGCTACTTCTTCTTTTTGCTCATCTTTCTTTTTTAACTTTCCATTTTCTTCAACAAACTCTTGGTCGATGTTTTGAAAGGAACGTTCAAAAATTTCCATAAAATCGTCGCCGTACACATTTCGAATCATACACATCATTTCTAACATTTCTGGAAATTTACCATACAATTCGTACAGCGGCTGAATTCCTTGAAGAACAGACGTCCGTTTCGGATCATACGACTCCATTAATTTTAATAAAATCTCTTCCCCTTTGTCCGTCAACTCAATGTACGTATTTCGCTTATCGTCTTCTTTTTTCGAAAACGACAATAGCCCGCGCTCCTCTAATTTTTTCGAAAAGTTAAATGCCGTCGATACGTGCATGACACCAAACTTTGCGATTTCAGAAATCGATGCTCCTTTTAAATGGTATGCAATCCATAAAATATGATGCTCGTTAATGTTTAAGTCAAATGGTTTAATCCATTGTTGCCAATCTTTTTCGATTGATTTCCACAACGCTTTACTTAATTGGGCCACCCTTTGACTAAATAACATCGCCTCTTTAACAGAATAATGTCGTTCCGTGCTTTTCATCTCTCCACCCACTTTTTCGTATTTCTTTCTTTTTATCTTTTATTATGCCAGTAAAATAATAAATAATAAAGTATTAAATATTAGAATTTTTTAATAAATTGAAATATAGAATTTTCGAACTAGGAGGAACAAACATGGTCATTGCGACGGCGACGCTTGGGCTCATCTTTTTGTATTTGACGATTGCCACGTTTTCTATGTTGAACAAAGCGCGCATGTATCCCCCGAAAAAAGTGTTAAAGCAACGCATGAGTGTATTTGGAAGCCTTGCTCTCTTTTTTATCGCCATTACCTTTTTACTTTTACGCATGCAGCAGTAACAACGATATAAGGAAAACCCGACCATAAACGATCGGGTTCTTTTTATTATTGTTGCGGAACGGTATATGTTCGCCTCATCAGCGATTGTACGATCGGATAAATGACGACCATCGCAATCGTATTGACAAACGCTGTTGGAATGACGACAGCAACGAACAATCCGCCAAACGTTGCTCCTCCTGGCAAACCGACAACCGCTAAAGCAACGGCCAAAAACGTCGCACCAGAAATAAACGTGCCAATCGCAGTAAGCAATGCCGCTTTTACTGGCGTCACTTTCGTCTTAAACAGCATTAACAATCCAAAACAGAGTGTAGCCGTCACAATTTTATCAACGACGTTCGGGATAAATCCCCCAGGGAAGCTTGTCGTCACCCCAGAAATGATCCCTGTTGCAATCGCTAATAAACTAACGGCTGTTTTGTTCGGGAAGAGCATCATACCTAAAAACATCATCGTCAACATCATATCTGGCTTCATCCCAAAGAAAAATCCCGGAATGACTGCGTGCAACACCGCACCGATCCCAACAAAAAGCGATAATAATACTAACGTTCTCGTATTCATTTCTCATCTCTCCTCATCTCATTCTTTTCTCTTCTCAGCTTGTGAACAAGTTTAATAATATTATAGCACTTTAAAGTGTCGACGTAAAACAAAAATTTTCAAAAAATATTTTTTCGGAACGTTTCCATAAATTTCACTAACGCTTCACATGCTTCGATGTCAACCGCATTATAAATAGATGCGCGACATCCCCCAACAGAGCGATGACCTGCTAATCCAATCAACCCTTTTTCTTTTGCTTCCACTAAAAACTTCTTTGTGAGCTCCTCATTCGGCAACGTAAACGTTACATTCATATGCGAACGGCTTTCTTTTTTTGCATGCCCTTTGTAAAATCCTTCACTTTCATCAATACAACGGTATAATATCGCGGCTTTTTCCGCATTTTTCTTTTCGATCGCTTGCACGCCACCTTGTTCCTCTACCCATTCGAGCACGAGCGATAACATATAAATCGCAAACGTCGGTGGCGTGTTATATAACGAACGGCTTTCGCTATACGTCCGATAGTTTAACATCGTCGGCAAACGGTCGTCCCCTTTCGCCAACAAATCTTTCCGAATAATGACTACCGTCACGCCTGAAGGTCCTAAATTTTTTTGCGCTCCTGCATAAATGAGCGCAAAACGGCTCACATCTATATCGCGGCTTAAAATATCGCTCGACATATCAGCAATTAAATCAACAGACACGTTCGGAAATTCACGCCATTGTGTTCCTACAATCGTATTGTTCGACGTAATGTGCAAATACGCTGGACGCTCGGACAGCTCAATATTCGTCGGAATGTACGTATATTGTTCCTCCTTCGACGAAGCTGCTACGTGCGTTGCTCCTACTTTTTTTGCCTCTTTCATCGCTTTATCCGACCATGAGTCCGTTAACACATAGTTGCCGACTTCCCCTTCTTTCAATAAATTCATCGGCACCATAGAAAACTGTAAACTTGCTCCTCCTTGTAAAAAAAGCACATCATGCGTATCAGGAATGTTCATCAGCTTGCGCAACAACGTTTCTGCGCGCTCATGCACCGCATCATATTCTTTGCTTCGATGGCTCAGTTCCATGACTGACATGCCTGTTTGTCGAAAGTTGAGCAATTCTTTTTGCGCTCGCTCTAACACAGCTAGCGGCAAAGCTGACGGTCCTGCATTAAAATTGTACGCTCGCTTCACGCTTTTCTCCCCCTCATGTCATGTAATAATATATATCCTAACATGAAACGCAAAAAAATGAAGAAAAATTTTTGTGAATTTTTAAAAAAGAAAAAAGACCTCGTTATTCCAAGGCCTTTTGTCGCTGCTGGCGCGCTTGACGAATGCGCTCCATATACACTTCTCCTTCTTTTTCTAACAACTTCTCATCTATTTTTCGTTCTTCTTTTGCCGTACGAATGGCCATATATCCGCTAATCATAATCCCAACAAGAAGCAATGTAATAACCATACATATCCTCCTTTAAGCTTGTCTTACTTTACACATATGCGCACAACCGGAAAAATAGAAGTATAAAAGAAGGAAATGATGATGATGAAGCGAATACATGAAAAGAAAGGGGTGGGGAAATTGAAAACATATACGTTAACCGTTTTTGAAAAGACGGGAGAAAAATTGCTTGATGAAACATTTACTGCCGCAAACGATGACGAAGCAAAACGAATCGGCGAGCAAAAATTAAAAGAGAAACAGTTAGAACATAAAACGCATCGTTGCACGACATCAAGCGGTAAACTCATTTTATTTCATCGATAAAGCCCCGATCATGTCGGGGCTAAAATAATTGTTCCATCATTTTTAATTTTTCATTTGTGTAATGTTCATAATGTTCGTTATACACTTTCGGTTCTTTCGGATTAGCAAAATGCGTAATCGCTTTTGTTTCTGGGTGCACAAACTTGCTTGATGCCCCACATCCTAATCCGATGATCGACTGTTGTTCTTCCATAATCATAATATTATAAATGCTTTCTTGACCTGGCAATGCATAACCGACATTTTCTAAATTGCCGAGGATGTTTTTTTGACGGTATAAATAATACGGCACATATCCTTTTTCCTTCGTCCATCGTTCCGCGCGCTTCATCATTTCACTAATTTCGTCCCGATCCGCCACTTTATACTTTTCTTTATTTTTCGTCATCTCTGAAGCGCGTTTAAACGACAACGTATGCACCGTCAACGACTCCGGCATCAACTTTTCTGTTTGTTCGAGCGTATAACAGAATTGCTCAATCCCTTCACCCGGCAATCCGATAATTAAATCCATATTAATATTGTTCATACCTGCTTCGCGCGCAAGATGAAATTTTTCAATCGTCTCTTCAACCGTATGATGACGGCCGATCGCTCGCAACGTTTCTTGAATATATGATTGCGGGTTAATGCTAATGCGGTCAATGTTCCATTTTTTCAACACCGCTAGCTTCTCTGTTGTAATCGTATCTGGTCTTCCTGCTTCAACTGTAATTTCACGCACGCGCTCGACGTTTGGAAAAACGCGATACATATGCGCATATAGCGCATCCATCTCCTCCGCTGTAATGCTTGTCGGTGTGCCACCACCGTAATAAATCGTCGTAATCGGAATGTTGCGCTCTTTCAGAAACCGTCCAATTTGTTCCATTTCGTAATGCAATCCGAATAAAAACGAATCGACAGACCCTTGTTTTCCTTGAATCGCATAGGCTGGAAACGTACAATACGCACATTTCGTCGGACAAAACGGAATGCCAATATAAATGCTCACTTCTTTCGATAAATCGTACAAATCTGGCACAACCGTCAACTGACGATCGACAATTTGTTGCATAAGCTCAATTTTCTCGTCCGTCACTAAATAATCTTCGCGCAATGTGCGATGCGCTTCTTCTTTTGTGAAACCGGAACGTAATTTTTGATGAAGTAACTTTACCGGACGAACGCCTGTTAAAATCCCCCACTGTTGCACAACGCCTGTGTATTGCTGTAATAGAGATAAATATATATACGAAACCGCATGTTTTACTTGCTTCATGCGTCCTTTTTCTTCTTCTGTTTTCCAAAACCGTTCGTAATGAGCCGCATACGTGCGACCATGTTCATCTCGCAACGTACCAACAACGATGAGCTGTTCTCCTTGTTGTACATCGATAGTTACACGCACATTCGCTTCTTCTGTTCGTGCGAAAGAGAGCGTTTGCTCTTCAAAAAATAGACCGGTAATAACCTCTAAAGAACGTTGAAAACGATCAACCGGCTCAAGTCCGCAAATGTCAATACGCAATGAAATCACCTTTCGCTTCAAAGTATTAAACTCATTTAAGTGTACAGAAGAAGCGAAAAGCTCGTCAAGAAACGGAAATTATTTTTTCTCTGTCGTGCGAATTTGCCGTAAAAATTGTGGGCGATGTTGTTTTCGAAAATGTTCTTTAATCATATAAGCAACACCGAGCTGGTCGTTTGAACGCGTCACCCAATCGGCAATCGCTTTTACTTCATTTGCCGCATTCCCCGTCGCAACGCCAAGACCAGCCGCTTCAATGGCCGGCATATCATCCATATGATCGCCGATCACAACCATTTCTTGTAACGAAATTCCAAGTTCGTTTCCGAGACGAATAAGCCCATTTAGTTTTGAAACGTTTTTTGGCAACAATTCAATTTTCCCATCACTAATAGTGAGGGAGAGCTCTGGAAACGCACGCTCCATCGTTTCAACAATTTCATCACGTTCGTCTTCATTCGAATAAAAAACATCGATTTTCATGACATCAATCGGGTCATCGCGCAACACATCACTTAATGAGTCAACAAACTGCGCTGGGTAAAAAAACGGATCCCCTAAAATCGTTTTCGCAATCATATTGTTTTTTACTTTTTTTCGATTTCCGATTGAATACCGTTCGTGAAGCAAACGAACGTTGCAGTTGAAATGTTCAAGCACGTGCACAACATCAAACGTTTTTTGTGCTGGAATAACCGACTCATATAACTTTTCTTCTAATGACTTCGCCACAAGCGCCCCTTGAAATGTCACTAAATATGAATCTAATTTCAACGCTTTCGCCACTTTTTTAGCTGACAAAAAGTTTCTTGACGTCAGCAACGTAATATATACGTCTTTTTTCTTCACAAAATCGATCGCTTCTTTCGTTTTTTTCTCTAATTTTCCGTTTGATTTTAATAACGTACCGTCAATATTGAGCGCAAGCAATTTATACATGATCGTCCCCCCTCGATGTCGTGGCTTCATTCATACGTATGACAAGGGTATAAAAAAAAGAACACCCATTTTCATGAGTGTCCGTCATATAGCTGCTCAATTGGCTGAATCATCGCAGCCATCGCTTGAGCAAACAATTCGTTTAAACGTTCTTCTGCCTGAATAAGCCGTGCGATATTTTCATTCATTTCAATAACGTGTAAATGTTGTTGCAACAATTCGACATCTGCATCGCTGACCGGGAATCCGCTCATTTGTTTTTGTTGGAGCTGTTTTTGCAACGTACGAAATTTCGTAAATAATTGGTGCGCCGTTTGGTCACGTTGCACTTGTTCATAAGCGCGGCGAAGTTCCGCAAACGGTTCACTCATACGAATAACTGTTGAAAGTTCGTCAATCGCTTGAAGGACGTCCATGCGACACGCTCCTCTCTTTTTCCCTTTCTATTTACGATATGAGCGAAGCGGTCGCTGTATGTCTACAATTGAATGAAAAACGTTATACAACCTTGAATTAGTCCGATCACTCCACCTAGCAAAGCCCCTAAATATGTAATCATTTTAAACTCGCGGCGCGAAATCGTTAAAATCATTTCCTCTAGCCGCTCAACAGAAAAAGATGCCACTTCTTCCCGAACGATGTCTTGCAAATGAAGTCGCTTCATCCATTGTTCAATGCGTTGAGAAGCGAACTGTAAAAGAAAACGAACGAATGTCGGCAATGAAGCGCGCACATGAGAAGCGACAAGCGGACCGAGCGGCTGCTGAAGCGGTTCTTGCACAACGGCTGCTGTCAGTCTCTTTATCCATAGCACCATTTTTTCATCACCGATCATTTGCTCCACATCGTGCACATGTATTGCTTTCACTTTTTCCCATTCGTTTGTAAATAGTTGCACGAGCAACTGCTTTGCACCATCGCTTTGTAAAAATTTCACGATTTCCGGGCGAATTTTGTCCGCTAAGCTGACATTGCCGAGAAACATTTGAATCATATTGCCAAACATGCCGCGGCTTTGTAAAAATTCATTAATCATCTGTTCAATTTGCCGCTCTCCTTGTTCGCTCTCTACATACGTGCGCAGGCGAAACAATAACCGCTCGGCGATCGAAGGAATGGCGCGATCAATTTTTTGAAGTAGCTCACTTGGAATGACATGATAAAGCGGCTGGTCTCTATATTGTGACATCATCGTTTTATATTTTTTTTCAATCCACATTTCAGCGATTTGCTCAGGATGTTTAACACCGAATCGCTCAAGCCAATCGGCAACCGTTCGATCCGATTGTAGCCAACGTTCTACTTCTTCCTGTACATAGCTTGTCATATCATGAACAAACGTTTCGTCGTTTAGTTTCCGTCGCAGTCCGTCAGCTGTTAATAAATGTTCAACGACCATGCGCCCAAGTTGTTCCGCTAATTCTTCTCTCCGCTTCGGAATCAATCCCGGTGTAAATGGAAGCCTTTTTCCCGCAATATATATTGGGCGATACGGACGAAAAAGCATTTTAATCGCCAGTGAATTTGTGACCCCTCCGATCAATGCGCCAACAGCGATCATAAACAATAAATAAAGAAAAAGCCCCATAATGATCTCCCTTCTGCCAATAAGCTTTTCTAACCATTCATTATAGGGCTTGTCCGTTATGAGTGCAAACGTGTGATAACTGTTTGTGCAACTGTTTCAAACTTTTACATAACAAGATGCGAAACAGTTCTCGTTCTGTCGCACGTTCAGACGCAAGCCACGCTTCTTTATATATATTCATTTTCTCAAACTGCTCGCGCCATTCATCTTTTGTTTCTTTTTGATTTCTTTCCCATTCTTTTCCCATATGCAACACATATAAATAACGAACGAGTGCTTCTTCCTCTTTATCTAAATAGTAATTCGTTAATGCGTGTAAAAACTGAACAGTCATCATTTTCACCTCTCGTCATGAATATATGTGGACAACAAATGAACAATGCATACTTTTCTTTCGCATATACAAAATAACGAATAAGGGGGCATAGATCATGAAAGAACGCGATAATTATGAATGGGATATTGATCGAATGATTAACGAAGGCATGGCAGGAGGATACGTATATTCGTGCTATCAAGCAACAAATATTGAAGAGGCGCGCGATGTTCAAAAGGAACAACCGCCACATGAAGTGAAATAAAGCGGCGAGCATTTTCTCGCCGCTTTTTGTATAATGATCGTGATGGGAGACGAAAGGAATGGGCATATATGTTAAAAAAATTACGAGCATATTATCAAGAAGCGCTTGTTGAACATGCACATGTGAGCGAGCAGCATGAATATGAATGGTTTGTCACAGAACAAGGTGAGCTTTTTGGCATAAAAAAAGAAGCGCTTACCGTAAAAGAACGGGAACTTTTAGCGACGTTGTTTGCACCTCGTAAACTTATGCCTCCTTGGATGACCGAACACGAACGAGCATGGTATCGTTTTTTAATTCAAAACGACAAACAAACATTTGAACAGTTACCTTCCTCGACATATACGCGCTTCATTTACTTTTACATACAAAAAGGGACGGTGGACGCACACGATTTTATGGAAGCGATTCAATCGCTTTTTCCTTATGACGTGACGATCATTTCCGAAACAGAACAATGCTTTATCGTCATTGAACAACAAGAAGAAAGTGTTGCTTCTACTTTGTCTGAGCTGATCGATACGTTATGTAGCGATTTTTACATTCAATTGCGGGCATATATTGGGCAAAAGTGTCCACATACTGTCGAACTTGCGCACATGTTCCTTGCCGAAAAACGATATTTTCAAGTTGCCATAACGCATAAGCCCGAACAACGCGTCTACTGCATCGAAGACGTCTTTCCTCTTTTGCTGATCAACAATGAGGACATCACGTATGCGATGACGTTTTTACAACCGATTAAGCAAGATCCCGATATAGTTAAAACGATGAAGACGTTTTTTGAATGCAATTTAAACGTTTCTCTTGCAGCAAAAAAGCTTCATATGCACCGCAACAGCTTACAATACCGCATTGATAAACTGATCGAAAAAACAGGGATTGATATAAAGCAGTTTAAAGGAGCACTAACCGTGTATTTGGCCATTTTACTTTATGAACAGCACTAGGCACATTGCCCGAAAACATTTTCTTTTTTTGTGCACGATGTCCATTTACCGTTCGTTTATTTTTATATATGCTTAAATCAAATGAAATCGATTACATGAGGAGGCATATACATGGCTGAGCTTCGTTTAGAACACGTGTATAAAATTTATGACAATAACGTCACCGCTGTAAAAGACTTTAACTTACACATTCAAGATAAAGAATTTATCGTATTCGTCGGTCCATCCGGTTGCGGAAAATCGACAACGCTCCGCATGATCGCAGGTCTTGAAGAAATTTCAAAAGGTGATTTTTACATTGATGGAAAGCGAATGAATGATGTTGCGCCAAAAGATCGTGACATTGCGATGGTGTTCCAAAACTATGCCCTTTATCCGCATATGAGCGTATACGATAACATGGCATTCGGATTGAAATTGCGTAAGTTCCCGAAAGATGAAA
The DNA here is from genome assembly GCF_019553625.1 of Anoxybacillus sp. ST70. Taxonomy (NCBI): domain Bacteria; kingdom Bacillati; phylum Bacillota; class Bacilli; order Caryophanales; family Anoxybacillaceae; genus Anoxybacillus; species Anoxybacillus sp. ST70. Next base: position 1,615 of record NZ_JAHZOF010000013.1, on the reverse strand, counting down.
TCGACCGTCGCGTTCGGGAAGCTGCACGCATTCTCGGTCTCGAACAATATTTAGATCGTAAACCGAAAGCATTATCAGGCGGTCAGCGTCAGCGCGTAGCATTAGGACGTGCCATTGTGCGCGATGCGAAAGTGTTTTTAATGGACGAGCCGCTTTCAAACTTAGATGCCAAATTGCGTGTACAAATGCGTGCAGAAATCGCAAAACTTCATCAACGTTTAGGAACAACGACCATTTACGTCACACACGACCAAACGGAAGCAATGACGATGGCGACGCGCCTTGTCGTTATGAAAGATGGCGTCATCCAACAAGTTGGAACACCAAAAGAAGTATATGAAAAACCAGAAAATATTTTCGTCGGCGGATTTATCGGCTCACCAGCGATGAACTTCTTGCGCGGCGTACTCCAAGACGGTGTATTCGTTATTGGCGATGTCAAAATTGCAGTTCCAGAAGGAAAAATGAAAGTGCTTCGTGAACAAGGATACGTTGGAAAAGAAGTCATTTTAGGCATTCGCCCAGAAGATTTCCATGACGAGCCAGTATTTCTAGAAGCGTCACAAAATACAAAAGTGCGCGCACATGTTGAAGTGGCAGAACTGCTCGGCGCAGAAATTATGGTATATTCTCAAATTAACGGTCAAGAATTTGTTGCGCGTGTCGATGCACGCACAGACGTCAAAGCAGGTCAAACGATCGATCTTGCGTTAGATATGAATAAAGCACATTTCTTCGACGTCAACACAGAATTACGTATTCGTTCAAATAGTGAAAAATAATAACAGAGCCCGTTCGTTTGAGCGGGCTTTTACTCTTCAATAAAACGAACAACATCGTCATCACAATCATGACAATGAAACAAATGAACGCAGACATGTTGTTTTCTCGTATGTGCATAGCCATCAACCATTTTCATCATATCTGCATCCATATACGGACTATAATCATCAAAATAATCCGTTAATTTTCCTTCATCTTTTAATTTTCCTCCACATTGCTCACAATAAAAAACGATTGTCCGCAAACCATTACATAACGGACAAATGTGCATATTCATCCCTCGCTTCGTGATTTTCCATTATCTTTCCCACTACACAAAAAATTACCACATAAAAAAAAGAATAATAAAATGTTTTTTCCCCAAAATAGTAGTACAAACAAGCAAACAACATTCGATGGGTTAAGCCAAGCTTGGCAGCGTGAAAATCATCACGCGTTGCTGGTGCAAATCCAGCTAACCCAACCATAAAAAATTGTAACGAGGAGATGAATGAACATGGCAAACACAAATCAATTACTAGTATACGGTGCACAACAAGCAATCGATCAAATGAAATATGAAATCGCTCAAGAATTTGGTGTAAACCTTGGACCAGATGCAACATCACGCGCAAACGGTTCAGTTGGTGGCGAAATTACAAAACGTCTTGTTGCAATGGCGCAACAACAATTAGGCGGATCTTACACAACTAAATAACATGGCTGAAAAGGGGCTGACCCAAAACGCTAATGCGCTTTGGGTCTAGCCCTTTCTTTTTTGCCCAAAAATAGAAGAATCGCCCTTTTTATGGTAAAATTGAGTCACCAAAAACAACTACACCAAAAAAGGAGC
>NZ_JAHZOF010000012.1:0-55776 GCF_019553625.1 Anoxybacillus sp. ST70 | reverse complement strand
TCCGCTCGACTTGCATGTATTAGGCACGCCGCCAGCGTTCGTCCTGAGCCAGGATCAAACTCTCCATAGAAAAGTTATCCTTAGCTTCTGTACGCTTTTCGCTTCGTTCAGTTTTCAAGGAACATCTCCGTCAAACGACGGCTTCGTCATTTTAACATTTCTCTTTGTTGTTGTCAATCTTTTTTTACTATCGTCAGTCGTTTTTCTGTCGCTGACGACGTTTATTAATTTAACATACGCTTTGTTTTGTTGTCAACAGTATTTTTTAAAAAAATGTTCTCGTTTATTCATTGATCATATCATGTTATTTCTTGCATAAGATGGTCATAAAAAGGACAAGGGGGGACAAATATTGAAGTTTTTTTATATACTCGACGGAAAAAAGCTTAAAAAATGGCTTCTTATTATATCAATCGCCTTTGTCACAGCCTCTATTTTTTATATTCAACAACTTGCAAGCGAATCTGTATTTTCTACCGATCCCGGACCAAAAGCCATTTACAAAGTCGAAAATAAGAAAAACGAGTTTGCTTTGACATTTGATATTAGTTGGGGGGAAACAAATGCTTTAACTGTTTTAAACGTATTAAAAAAACACGGGGTAAAAGCTACATTTTTCTTATCTGCTTCTTGGGCTGAACGCCACCCTCGCATCGTAAAAAGAATGATCGAAGATGGTCATGAAATTGGCAGTATGGGTTATGAGTACAAAAATTATACTGAACTTGAGCGCGGAAAAATTATTCGTGACTTAGCACAAGCTAAAAAAGTGTTTGATACGTTAGGCATTAAACATACTCCTTTCCTTCGTGTGCCGACAGGAAATTTTAATAAAAACGTTTTGAAAGTTGTTCATTCCTTTGGTCATACGGTCGTCCATTGGAGCGTTGATTCGAAAGATTGGCTTAATCCTGGGGTACATGCCATTGTTGAAAACGTCACGAAAAACGCTAGAAGCGGCGATATTATATTACTTCATGCATCAGATTCAGCGAAACAAACCGCCTCAGCATTAGAACAAATTATCATATGGATGAAAAAAGAAGGATATAAGAGCGTACCAATATCCGATCTTGTCAACAATGCTCATATGAAAAGTAAAGAAATAAAATGAGGCGGCAAGCCTCATTTTATTTCCGTAACAGTCTATGCAACATAAGCAATTGGTACGCGTTGCAAATTAGTAACGGGAACAACATTAAATATAACCAATTTTCTTCGTTAATTCTCAATACCGGAAACCATTCGATTACCGTCACAACAACCATAAAAAACAGGGCAGGAATAAACGCCTCTTTGTTTGTTTCACGCATTTTTACGTATGCAACAATAAGTCCAAACAGAAAAATAAATAAAGCAACAAGCACGTAACTAACGATGGATTCTCCTTCTTTGGCAAACAGCTGATAACGAAAATAAACGAGATCAAATAAAACAAAAGCAATGAGAACGATTTGTACTGCATTCCATAAACTGACGGAACGAAAAACCCCGAGACCAAAACGATGAATCGTTAAATACGCAAAAAAACCCATTTGACTAATGACGCTAAAAATGAAGCCCACTCCAATCAGCCAAACGAGAACAGATAAAATTTCTTTTATCTCAAACGATGTAAAAAGATGTGCGTATTCATTCCACTTTACAGCAAATCCAACAATCCCTGTACTTATTCCACCGACAAACAATGTTGAAAAAAACAATTGAACCCACTTTCGACTGTTCACTAATGTACCCTCCACTTCTCAATATCCCTTTCAAAATTCTATCAACGAAATAAGAAAAATGCTAGCGAATATTTTTGCAAAGAATATTGAATATTAACAGTAAGGAAACTTGTTGAAAGGGGCCCTTAATGATGAATCGAACATTTTTGCTCCTCACATTTAGTTGTGTATTAGCGCTAGCAGGGTGCGCTCAACAAGAAAAAACTCCTGCACAACCTGATTACGATCAAACGAAAAAAATGGTCGTTGATATTTTAAAAACGGATGAAGGGAAAAAAGCGATTCAAGAAGTGATGAGCGATGAAAAAGTAAAACAGCAGCTCGTCATGGATCAAGAAGTTGTAAAAAAAACGATTGAGGAAACGTTAACTTCAGACAAAGGAAAAGCGTTTTGGAAAAAAGCGTTCGAAGACCCAAAGTTCGCTCAAAATTTTGCGAAAAGCATGAAAGAAGAACATGAAAAATTATTGAAAGCGCTAATGAAAGACCCTGAATATCAAGCAATGATTGTAGACATTATGCAAAACCCAGAAATGAAAAAATTAATACAAACAGAGATGAAAAATAAAGATTTCCGCGCCCATTTGCAAAAAGTCATTACAGAGACATTTAGCAGCCCGCTATTTAAAGCAAAAATTGAAGATATTCTCATCAAAGCAGCAGAAGAAATGCAAGGCGGTAAGAAAAAATCCGATCAAGAGGGATCAAGCGAGGATCAAACAGCATAAGGGTGTCCTTACATTCTCGGGACACCCTTTGTAAATATATATCAATCCTCATCAAAGAAAAATGCAATGTCATCGTAACTTTGCAATAATTTTTTTAGCAATATCCATATACACTTTTCCAATTGGATGATCTTCACCATATACAGAAGGGGCAAAATCATCGTCGTTCCAGTCAGGTTGTCCGAGCGGTAACTGACCAAGTAAGTCCGTCTGTAATTCTTCAGCTAATTTTTGACCACCGCCTTTTCCAAAAATATATTCTCTTTCACCTGTTGTTTTGCTTTCAAAATATGACATATTTTCAATAACACCGACAACTTCATGATTCGTCCGAACAGCCATCGCCCCCGCTCTTGCGGCAACAAAAGCAGCCGTTGGATGAGGCGTCGTCACAATAATTTCTTTCGATGTCGGAAGCATCGTATGCACATCTAACGCTACATCCCCTGTGCCTGGAGGTAAATCTAATAGTAAATAATCCAATTCTCCCCATTCCACTTCATCAAAAAAGTTTTTTAACATTTTGCCGAGCATCGGTCCGCGCCAAATCACTGGTGAATTATCTTCTACAAAAAACCCCATAGAAATTACTTTCACACCAAACCGCTCAACCGGAATAATTTTTTCTCCACGGACGATTGGTCGTTCTGTAATCCCCATCATATCCGGCACACTAAATCCGTAAATATCCGCATCGATTAATCCAACTTTTTTCCCAAGACGTGCAAGCGAAACAGCTAAATTAACGGATACGGTCGATTTCCCTACTCCACCTTTCCCGCTTGCAATCGCTAAATAAATCGGTTCATTCGTTAATCTTTCCTCTTCTAACAGCAATTGAGCAAAACGAAGCCCAACAGATGATGCTCCTGCATCTTTTAAACGTTGTACAACCGTCTGTTGCACTTGAAGTTGTTCCGCCGTCCCTGTTTTAGCTAAAGCAATTTTTACGCTTACTAGCCCTTTTTCTTCATTTATTTTGACTTCTTGAATCGCTCCTGTTTCTTTAAACGTTTTTTTCAAAAAAGGGTCGTAAATCGTTTCAAGCAGCTCCACAACTTGTTTTTCTGTCAACATCGCGCCTCACCAATCCTTATGTATTCGGTTTCACACTTTCAATATAACATAATTTTCTGCATAAAAAAATGAATCCTTCTCACTCAGAAGGATCACGTTCGTTTGATACGTAACGTAAAATGCCTTTGTAAATCGAAGCGGCAAGCTGTTCTTGATACGTTGAGGATGCTAGTAATTTTCGCTCTTCTTCATTTGACAAAAAGCCGATTTCAACTAAAGCTCCTGGTTTTTTAGCCATTTTTAATAAATATACCGTTTGAATGGGCTTCGCCAATCGATGTGTATTTTCCAAATTGACGCGTAGCTCTTGTTGAATAAACTTCGCTAACCTTGCATTTTCCTCTAATGAAGGATAGTAAAAAACTTGTGCGCCTCTCCATTTCGGCGAAGGGATGGCATTTAAATGAATGCTAATAAAAAAATCTGCCTCCGACTCATTCACAAACTGGACTCGACGTTGTAAATCCTCTATTTTTCTTCGGCTATATCCCCTTGTTTGTTCGCTTGCTAAATCATAGTCTCCTTCTCTCGTCATTTGAACGAGTGCACCTTGTTGTTGTAAATAATCGCGTAATTTTAACGCCACATCTAGCGCGACTTCCTTCTCCAAAACATCTCCTCCAACCGCTCCCCCATCAGGTCCTCCATGCCCCGGATCAAGAACAATAATTTTTCCTGATAACGGTAGGCTCCATGCTTTCCAAGAGCGATCATGAAGGACATAAAACTGTAAAAAAAGGACAAAAACAATGAAAAAAATAATAATACGTATTTTCATCCCTTCTCCTCCCCACTATTTATGTTATATGGGACAAGAGGAGAATTTAGAACGGTTACTTCAAACGAAGACGGAGACGACGCAGCCCTTTTTCGATTCCTTCTTTCCACCATCCATCGATGTAACGAGCGCATGCATCGTACATGTCCTCTCCGTATTCTTTCATATGCTCATACAATTCATAAATGAGTTGCATATATTCATCGATACAACGTCTTCTCACCGTTTCCATTGACTCACCATAATGTATAAAGCGGCTATAATGCGCTCCGATCAAATATGCTTCAATCGCTACATCGATGCATATCGTTTCGATACATTCAGAAACAATGATGTATCGTTGCCAATACGTACGCATACGTTGCCATAGTTCACGATAAGAAAGATCACGTAATGCATTTCGTTCATCAGTTAGCTGCTTTTCTAACTTTTTTGCCGTAAACGATGTAAGGATTCCCAATTTTTTATCCCTCCTCATACATATTGTTCGCATGAAAAAGGGAGACATACAAAAAAATCTCGGCAAATAATTGCCGAGATTTGTTGACATTAACGTTTTGAGAATTGTGGTGCACGACGAGCGCCTTTAAGACCGTATTTCTTACGCTCTTTCACACGAGAATCGCGCGTTAATAAACCTGCACGTTTTAATGTTTGACGGTATTCAGGGTCAACTTGTAACAATGCACGAGCGATACCGTGACGGATCGCACCTGCTTGACCTGTAAATCCACCACCGCTTACGTTTACTAATACATCGTAGCTACCGAACGTTTCTGTTAAAACAAGTGGCTGTTTTACAACTTCCACTAACGATTCATATGGAACGTAGTCACGAATGTCACGACCATTTACGATAATGCGTCCTTCACCTGGAACGAGACGCACGCGCGCAACTGAACTTTTGCGACGGCCTGTGCCGTAGTATTGTACCTGTGCCAAAATAATGCCCTCCTTTAATCAATTATCCGCGAAGTTCATAAACTTCTGGTTTTTGTGCTTGATGTGGATGTTCACTTCCACGATAGACATGTAATTTTTTGAACATTTGACGACCAAGGCTACCTTTTGGAAGCATGCCGCGAATTGCTCTTTCAAGCATTTGCTCTGGGTAATTTGTGCGCATTTCAAGAGCTGTTCTTACTTTTAATCCACCTGGATGTAAGCTATGACGATAGTATAATTTGTTTGTTAATTTTTTACCTGTTAATTCAATTTTCTCTGCGTTGATAATGATCACATGATCACCTGTATCAACATGCGGTGTGTAAGTTGGTTTATGTTTACCGCGCAAAATTGCAGCAACTTCGCTAGCAAGACGTCCTAACGTTTTGCCTTCTGCATCAACAACGTACCATTTACGTTCTACTTCATTTGGCTTCGCCATATACGTACGCATTTGTTTTCCCTCCTAAAATAAAAAATAAACAAGCGATATTTATTTCAACACGATTAATTTCCGGGGCTAATCGTGGGTTTAAAATACATACCATATGATATAATATCTCTTTCATTACCTAATGTCAAGAAAATGTTACACCTGGATTAGTTGTCATAAGAAACGTGCCATAAATATAGACCGTGTCCTGGGGCTGTCTTCCCCGCAGCGCTTCGATTTTTTTGTTGCAAAATCGTTTTCATCTCTTCAGCACGTCGTTCCCCGCGTCCAACTTCTAGCACTGTTCCAACGATAATGCGAACCATATTGTACAAAAAACCGTTGCCGACAAGACGGAAAATTAACTCTTCTCCTTCTTGAAGCACTTCCGCTTCATAAATGGTACGAACTTTATCGTCAATTTCCGTTTTTGCCGAACAAAAACTTGTGAAATCATGTGTCCCGATCACATAACGGAGCGCTTCGTTCATCGCCGTGACATGAAGTTTATACGGGTAGTGATATACATAATGGCGTAAAAATACGTTTTTCTCTCCCATCCAGACGCGGTAGCGATATTCTTTCTTTTTTACGCTAAATCGGGCATGAAAAGAAGGAGATACTTCACTTACTTCTTTGACAATGACATCATCTGGGAGAAGAGCATTTAACGCCTTTGGCCATCTTTCATCTGGAATCGCAAGCGGCGTATCAAAGTGAATCACTTGTCCATATGCATGAACTGTGGCATCCGTTCGTCCTGACGCATATACGCGAACAAATTGCCCTTTATGAATGATTGAAAGTGCACGCTCTAGTTCTCCCTGCACTGTTCGTTTTTGTTGTTGAATTTGATACCCTGCAAAATGCGTACCATCATATGCAATGGTACATTTTATTCTTCTCATGATTTTCGCTCCTTCTCATGAACGAAGTAACCATAACACAATAGCCAATAAGCCGATGAAAATCATAAAAGCCGTATCTATTCGTCCCCATGTCAACTCGCGCCATTTTGTTCGATTTTGACCACCACGATATCCGCGTACTTCCATCGCGACAGCTAGCTCTTCTGCTCTTTTAAATGCGCTAATAAATAGCGGAACGAGCAACGCCGTCATCGCTTTCATTCTCTCTTGTAATGGACCGCTTGAAAAATCGACACCACGAGCCGTCTGAGCTTTCATAATTTTTTCGGTTTCTTCCATTAACGTTGGAATAAAACGAAGAGAAATCGACATCATGAGCGCTAGTTCATGAACAGGTACATTCCATTTTTTTAACGGTGCAAGTAACGATTCCATACCATCTGTCACTTCAATCGGCGTTGTTGTTAACGTTAATAGCGTTGTGACGACAATAAGGAGCAAAAAGCGTAAAGAAATAAACGCCCCTTGTTGAATCGCTTTATCGTACACTTCCATACCAAGCCATTGAAAAACGATATTTCCTTCTTTTGTTAATAGCACATGGAGAAAAAAAGTAAATACAATGACCCACAAAACAGGTTTTAACCCTCTAATCATAAATGAAAAAGGAATGCGTGATAAAAACAACAAAAGGCACGTAAACAAAGTCAATATTCCATACGTCCATCCGTTGTTCGCAAGAAATACGATGAACACGTAAATAAACATAAGCAGCAGTTTTGTACGTGGATCGAGCCGATGAATAAAAGAGTGTCCAGGAACATATTTTCCGATAATCATACCGTTCATCATATACGCTTCACCCTAGTAAATAACGTTTGTAAAGATCGGACGACGTCTTCCATCGTCAAACAAGGTTTTAGAAATTGTATCCCGAATTTTTGCTCGATGGCCCGCTGAAACAAAACGGGTTCAGGGACATCTAACCCAAGATGTATTAAATCATCGACGTTACGGAAAATTTGTTCTGGTGTCCCTCTTCGAACGATCGTTCCTTGATGCATAATAATAATATCATCCGCGTAACGTGCTGCCTCTTCCATGCTGTGTGTGACGAGTACAATTGTCATCTTTTTTTGCCGATGAAGCTTTGCAAACATGTCCATCATTTCTTTTCGTCCATGAGGGTCTAATCCTGCCGTAGGCTCATCTAACACGAGCACTTCCGGCTCCATAGCTAACACACCTGCGATCGCTACACGGCGCATTTGTCCACCGCTTAAAGCAAACGGAGATTTATGTCGCACTTCTTCCGGCAATCCAACAAGCGCTAACCACTCGCCAACACGAGCTTTTGCTTCTTGTTCTGACATGCCGAAATTCATCGGTCCAAAGCAAATATCTTTTTCTACTGTTTCTTCAAACAACTGATGTTCAGGGAATTGAAAAACGATCCCTACTTTTTTCCGTAAAGGCTTTAAATGTTTTTCTTTTTTTCCTGCTATCATTGTATAATCGCCAATATGGACCGTCCCTTTTGTCGGTTGGAGTAAACCGTTGAAATGCTGTAAAAGGGTAGACTTGCCCGAACCTGTATGGCCGATTACCGCTACATATGAGCCGCTGCGAATATCAACATGAATATCGTACAACGCTCGCCTCTCGAAAGGGGTATTTATTTGGTAACGATGTTCGACATCGCGGAATACAATGTCCATAATTCACTCACCAACCCCTCCATTGTTAAATGATCAGCCGTCATTGGAATACCATTGTTCTTCAATCGTTGACTTAGTTGTAGCGAGAATGGTAAGTCTAACCCCATCTCTTCTAATTTCGCCCCGTATGCAAAAATATGTGCAGGCGTTCCTTCAAGCACAATTTTTCCTTTATTCATCACAATAACCCGATCTGCTTTTGCGACTTCATTTAAATCATGAGTAATCGAAATAACCGTCATATCGTGTTCACGACGGAGCGACTGCATCACATGAAGAACTTCTTTTTTCCCGCTCGGGTCAAGCATAGATGTCGCTTCATCTAAAATAATGATATTCGGCTGAAGAGCAATGGCGCTTGCAATGGCGACACGTTGTTTTTGTCCACCTGACAAGCGATGCGGCTCGTGATGAATGAAATCTTCCATTTTTACTTTTTTTAACGCTTCGTTTATGCGTTTTTTCATTTCCTCTTTTTGTATCCCTCTATTTTCAAGACCGAAAGCGACGTCATCTTGAACAGTTGTTCCGACAAACTGGTTGTCTGGATTTTGAAATACAATACCTAATCGCTCACGTACGTCCCATACTGTTTCTTCATTCAATGGGATTCCACATACATGAATCGTTCCGCTTGTCGGTGGCAATAAACCAATTAACAACTTCGCTAATGTTGATTTGCCTGACCCATTATGTCCGACAATTGTTACCCATTCACCTTTATACACTTGAAACGATACGTTTTGTAAAGCATACGTTTGTTCATTTGCGTATTGAAAACTTACATCTTCCACACGTACTGAAACTTCCACGTTTCTCTCCTCATCTCTTCTGAATGTTCTTACTCTCTACTCTACTACAAAAAAGAAAACAAAAAAAGGGCATAGATCCAGTTCAAAAACTGTCTCGCCCTTATAAAAACGTATTAAACTAGTTCAATAATTACCATTGGCGCACCGTCACCGCGGCGTGGTCCAAGTTTCATAATGCGTGTGTAGCCACCTTGACGGTCTTGGTAACGAGGTGCGATGTCGCTAAACAATTTTTGAATCGCATCTTGACCTGTTTCTGTGTTTGCTACTTCTTTACGAACGAATGCCGCAGCTTGACGACGTGCATGCAAATCGCCACGTTTTCCTAATGTAATCATTTTTTCTACAACAGAACGCAATTCTTTTGCACGAGCTTCTGTTGTTTCAATTCGCTCATTAATGATTAAGTCTGTCACTAAATCACGAAGCAACGCCTTACGTTGAGAGCTTGTGCGTCCTAATTTTCTGTAAGACATGTGATGTCCCTCCTTTATTTCACTTTTAACATGAAAATGCCTAGTTAACCGAACGCTTAACTAGTCATCTTTACGTAAGCTTAATCCTAGCTCTTCTAACTTCGCTTTTACTTCTTCAAGCGACTTGCGGCCTAAGTTGCGCACTTTCATCATATCTTCTTCCGTTTTCTGCGCAAGTTCTTGCACTGTATTAATGCCAGCACGCTTTAAGCAGTTGTACGAACGAACAGAAAGATCAAGCTCTTCAATTGTCATCTCGAGCACTTTTTCTTTTTGATCTTCTTCTTTTTCGATCATGATTTCAGCGTGTTGCGCCTCATCTGTTAAATTCACAAAAATGTTTAAGTGCTCTGTTAAAATTTTTGCCCCTAGTGAGATTGCTTCTTTCGGGCCGATGCTACCATCTGTCCACACGTCGATCGTTAATTTGTCGTAGTTTGTCATTTGACCGACGCGCGTATTTTCGACTTGGTATGATACGCGCGATACCGGCGTATAAATGGAATCGATCGGGATAACACCTATCGGTTGATCCTCGCGCTTATTAGCATCAGCTGGCGTATACCCACGTCCGCGTTTTGCTGTCATTCTCATCCGTAAACGACCGTCTTTTGCTAATGTCGCAATATGAAGGTCTGGGTTGAGAATTTCTACATCGCTATCGTGAGTAATATCAGCAGCTGTAACGACTCCTTCACCCTGTACATCAATCTCAAGCGTCTTTTCTTCGTCCGAATAAATTTTTAGCGCTAGCTTTTTAATGTTTAAAATGATCGTTGTTACATCTTCCACGACGCCATCAATTGTTGAAAACTCGTGCAATACACCATCTATTTGAACAGATGTTACAGCGGCACCAGGGAGTGAGGATAACAGGATACGACGTAAGGAGTTACCCAAAGTTGTACCATATCCACGCTCAAGTGGTTCAACGACGAATTTGCCATATTTGGCATCCTCGCTGATTTCAACCGTTTCGATTTTCGGCTTTTCGATTTCCAGCATTCCTTTAACCCTCCTTCAAAACGTCGAAACCCCGATTAAACCGATGACAGCTCAATCGAAATTCCCCCATGAATAAGTTCCCGAATGTGCACAACAACTGTTTTTTATTTCCCTGTAAGAATGACTATATCCCATTATTGACACATACGCAAATTCTATACAGAGAAATTAAACACGACGACGTTTTGGCGGACGGCATCCGTTATGTGGAACCGGTGTAACATCTTTAATTGCTGTAATTTCTAATCCAGCCGCTTGAAGTGCACGAATTGCTGCTTCACGACCAGCACCCGGACCTTTTACGTTTACTTCAACAGTTTTCATGCCATGCTCCATTGATGCTTTTGCAGCAGCTTCTGCAGCCATTTGTGCAGCAAACGGAGTAGATTTACGAGAACCTTTGAAACCTAACGCACCTGCACTTGACCAAGAAATTGCATTTCCATGAACGTCTGTAATTGTGACGATTGTGTTGTTAAATGTCGAACGGATATGAGCGATACCAGATTCAATATTCTTTTTTACACGACGTTTACGCGTATTCGTTTTACGTGCCATTCGTTCATGAACCTCCTTTACTTAATTATTTTTTCTTATTCGCTACTGTACGACGTGGACCTTTACGTGTACGAGCATTGTTTTTCGTATTTTGGCCACGAACTGGCAATCCGCGACGATGACGAAGACCACGGTAGCAACCGATCTCCATTAAACGTTTAATATTTAAAGATACTTCACGACGAAGATCTCCTTCTACTTTTAAGCGATCTACGATTTCACGAATTTTACCTAATTCTTCTTCTGTTAAGTCGCGAACGCGAGTGTCTTCAGATACGCCAGCTTCTGCTAAGATTTTTTGTGCAGTTGCTTTACCGATTCCGTAAATGTATGTTAATGAAATGACTACACGTTTGTCACGAGGAATATCTACACCTGCAATACGTGCCATAATTTGTACACCTCCTCAAGTTTTATCCTTGTTTTTGCTTATGCTTTGGATTTTCACAAATAACCATAACTTTTCCGCGTCTGCGAATGACTTTGCATTTTTCGCAAATCGGTTTTACAGATGGTCTAACCTTCATGTGAACTTACCTCCTTGTTCGTGCGGAGTGTTATTTATATCGATACGTAATTCTTCCACGTGTTAAATCGTAAGGTGACAATTCAACTGTCACTTTATCACCTGGTAAAATGCGAATAAAATGCATGCGAATTTTACCTGAAACGTGAGCTAAAACGGTATGACCGTTTTCAAGTTCCACTCGGAACATCGCATTTGGCAACGTTTCAACGACTGTACCTTCCACTTCAATTACATCGTCTTTCGCCATTGAACGGCTCTCCCTTCTTTTTTGAAATGAGTAACATGTTCAACTAACACGACCAGTTTAAAGCTTACGATGCGCATCCGCAAAGAAGGTTAAAGCGTTCAAAGTGTTGTTAAAATTTCATATCCCGTCTCAGTAATAGCGATCGTATGCTCAAAATGAGCACATAGTTTGCCATCTACTGTGACGACCGTCCAATTATCTTCTAACGTGCGAACATAACGGGTTCCTGCATTCACCATCGGTTCAATGCATAGAACCATGCCTGGCTTTAACCGCGGCCCTTTATTTGGCGGACCGTAATGAGGGATTTGCGGATCTTCATGTAAGTCTTGACCAATTCCATGCCCAACATACTCACGCACAACGGAAAAGTTATGCGCCTCAACGTACGTTTGAATCGCATGAGAAATGTTCGTTAACCGTGCGCCAGGTTTGGCTTCTTCCAATCCGCGATACAATGACTGTTCTGTCACTTCTAACAGCTTTTTCGCCTCTTCGGAAATGGCTCCGACTGGATATGTCCAAGCCGAGTCGCCATGATATCCGTTATATTTTGCGCCAATATCGATGCTAATAATATCTCCTTCGCGAAGCACACGGTCTCCCGGAATGCCGTGAACGAGCTCTTCGTTTACTGATGTGCAAATGCTCCCACGGAATCCATTATATCCTTTAAACGAAGGAATTGCATCATGTTTACGAATGAACGTTTCCGCAATATGATCGAGCTCTCTTGTTGTTATGCCTGGCTCGATATATTTTTGTAGTTCTTGATGAGTTAAAGCAACAATTCGGCCAGCTTCACGCATAATTTCAATTTCGCGTGGGGTTTTGCAAATGATCATTATTGTAAGCCCCCAAGTAATTCACAAATGTCAGCAAACACTTGATCAATATGTTGTTGTCCATTAATATTGCGCAAATACCCTTTCGCTGCATAAAAATCAAGCAACGGTTGCGCTTGCTTCATATTGACTTCAAGGCGATTTGCCACTGTCGCTTCGTTATCATCTGCACGTTGATACAACTCGCCACCGCATTTGTCGCAAACGCCTGCTTTTGCTGGTGGATTGAACACGAGATGATACGTTGCGCCACACTCTTTACAAATGCGTCTACCTGTTAAACGTTCCATTAAAATGTTTTTATCTACTTCAATGTTAATAACATAGTCAATGGAACGATTTAATTGTTGAAGAAGCGTCTCCAACGCTTCAGCTTGAGCGACTGTTCGCGGAAATCCATCAAGCAAAAATCCGTTTTGGCAATCGTCTTTGCTTAATCTTTCACGAACAATGCCGATTGTCACTTCATCTGGAACAAGATCGCCCCGATCCATATATGATTTCGCCTGTAAACCGAGCTCTGTTCCTTCTTTCATCGCTGCTCGAAACATATCCCCAGTAGAAATATGAGGAATTTTGTATTTCTCAACAATTTTCTCTGCCTGCGTCCCTTTTCCAGCGCCTGGCAGTCCCATTAATACTAAATTCATCAATTTCTCCCCCTCAGCTCTATATGAGGTAGAGGGAATAAAATTCCCAACACCTCTTTTTATTTAATAAAGCCTTTATAATGGCGCTTCACTAATTGGCTTTCTAGCTGCTTCATCGTCTCTAGCGCAACACCGACGACGATCAGCAAGCTCGTTCCTCCAATTTGAGCAGAAGGCGGTAGTTTAGCGAACTCGATAAAGAAGACAGGAAGAACAGCGATTGCTGCTAAAAATAGAGCTCCGACGAAAGTTAATCGATATAAAACGCGTGTAATGAATTCTTGCGTGTTCTTTCCTGGACGAATGCCTGGAATGTAACCACCTTGCTTTTTCAAATTGTCCGCCATTTGTTCTGGATTGACTTGAACAAACGCATAAAAATACGTAAAGGCAACAATTAAAGCGACGTATATGATCATACCAACTGGTTGCGTGTAGTCAAAAACTTTCTTAATCCACAATGTTACATCATTCGAGCCGAAAAACGATGCAATCGTCGGTGGAGTAATAATAAACGACACCGCAAAAATAACCGGAATGACACCTGCCGGATTCACTTTTAACGGAATGTGTGTCGAATGACCACCTACTGGACTACGTCCTTCTAATCGCTTTGCATACTGAATCGGGATTTTTCGAAACGCTTGTTGCATATAAATAACGCCAACAATCACCGCAACAACAGCTAAAGCGACTAACAATACTGTAACGATGCGTAAAAACAGCTGATCGCCAGCATTTTCAAACTGTTGGACGTAAATTTGATTGAGCGTTGTTGGGATGCCTGATACAATCCCTGCGAAAATCAATACAGAAATACCGTTCCCAACACCTTTAGCTGTAATTTGCTCACCGAGCCACATTAAAAAAGATGTCCCTGCTGTTAAAACGAGCGCAATAAGCAAATATGTCGGAATGCCTGGATTTTTAATAAGCACGCCACCAGACATATTATGGAAACCATAAGACATAGCGAACGCCTGGATAAATCCAAGCACAACCGTAAAGTAGCGAGTAAACTGAGCGAGTTTACGGCGGCCCACTTCTCCTTGTTTCGACCATTCCGTAAATTTAGGAACAACATCCATCTGCAATAATTGTACGATGATGGATGCCGTAATGTATGGCATGACGCCCATTGCAAAAATAGAAAAGTTTTTTAAGGCGCCGCCACCAAACGTGTTCAACACCCCAAAAGCGTTGAACTGATCTTGCATTTTTAACACATCTGCATTTACGCCCGGCACGGGAATAAACGTACCGATGCGAAATACAATGAGCATAAGAAGGGTGAACATAATTTTTCTTCTTATATCACCCACGCGCATAAAATTGGAGATTGTTCGAAACATTAAATCACCTCAGTTGTACCGCCAGCAGCTTCGATCGCTTCTTTTGCAGAAGCAGAGAATTTATGAGCTTTCACTGTTAATTTTTTCGTAAGCTCACCGTCACCAAGAACTTTGATGCCTGCTTTTAATTTGCTTACTACGCCTGTTTCAAGCAATAATTCTGGTGTTACTTCCGTACCGTCTTCAAAGCGATTTAACACTTCAAGGTTAACGATCGCATATTCTTTACGATGAATGTTTGTAAAGCCGCGTTTTGGTAAACGACGGAATAAAGGTGTTTGACCACCTTCAAAGCCGATGCGTACACCGCCGCCAGAGCGAGCGTTTTGCCCTTTATGTCCTCTACCAGAAGTTTTTCCGTTACCAGAGCCGATACCACGACCAACACGGTTGCGTTCTTTACGGGAACCCGGTGCTGGTTGTAATTCATGTAGCTTCATGCCTAGGCACCTCCTTATTCTTCTAATTCTTTTACTGTTACAAGGTGAGAAACTTTATTAATCATTCCACGAATGGCTGGATTGTCGTTATGAACAACTGTTTGATGCAATTTTCGTAAACCTAATGTTTTAACCGTCACGCGTTGGTCTTGCGGACGACCGATTACGCTGCGAGTGAGGGTAATTGCTAATTTTTTCGCCATCATTTTTCCCTCCCTTATCCTAACAGTTCCTCAACTGTTTTACCGCGCAATTTCGCTACCTCTTCGGCACGTTTCAATTGCTTCAAACCGTCGATTGTTGCGCGCACCATGTTAATTGGTGTGTTGGAACCGATTGACTTCGATAAAATATCGCTAATACCTGCTAACTCTAATACCGCACGTGCAGGACCACCAGCGATAACTCCTGTACCTTCAGTTGCTGGTTTTAAGATGATTTCACCTGCACCGAAATGTCCGATCACTTCGTGTGGAATTGTTGTACCAACGATCGGTACAGTAATTAAATTTTTCTTCGCGTCTTCAATTGCTTTGCGAATTGCATCTGGAACTTCTTGAGCTTTTCCAGTTCCGAAGCCGACATGACCGTTTTTGTCACCAACAACGACTAACGCAGCGAAACGGAAACGACGTCCACCTTTTACTACTTTAGCTACGCGGTTAACGGCAACAACGCGTTCTTCTAGTTCAAGTTTATTTGGATCAATGCGACGCATCTCTGTCCCTCCTTCTTAATTAGAATTGTAATCCAGCTTCACGAGCAGCGTCTGCAAGTGCTTTAACACGTCCATGATATAAATATCCGCCACGGTCAAATACAACCGATGTAATGCCTTTTTCAAGTGCACGTTTAGCAATTAATTCGCCCACTTTTTGAGCTGCTTCAACATTGCCTGTTGATTCTAAGTCGAATTCTTTATCTAAAGTTGACGCGCTAACAAGCGTCACTGCTTTCATATCGTCGATAATTTGCGCGTAAATGTGTTTGTTTGAACGGAACACATTTAAGCGTGGACGTTCCGCAGTTCCTACTACTTTACGACGAACACGAGCGTGTCTTTTTTTGCGAACTGCATTTTTATCAAGCTTAGTGATCATTCGTGTCACTCCTTTCATTTACCTAAGCAGCATTATTTCTTACCTGTTTTACCTTCTTTACGACGTACAACTTCGCCTTCGTAACGAATACCTTTTCCTTTGTAAGGTTCTGGTGAACGAACGGCACGAATGTTTGCTGCTAATTCACCAACACGTTGTTTGTCCGCACCTTTAACGATAATTTTTGTTTGTGAAGGAACTTCGATTTCAAGTCCTTCTTCAGGCTCGATCTCAACAGGGTGAGAGTATCCAACGCTCAATACAAGCTTTTTGCCTTGTTTTGTTGCACGGTAACCGACACCGACAAGCTCAAGTGCACGCTCATAGCCTTTTGAAACACCTTCAACCATGTTTGCAAGCAAGCTGCGAGTCGTTCCGTGAAGCGCACGATGATGTTTCTCATCGCTTGGACGCTCAACTGTTAAAACATTACCTTCTACTTTAATGACCATATCTGGATGGAACGTACGAGTAAGTTCACCTTTCGGACCTTTTACAGTAACTGTGTTACCGTCTAATGTAACTGTAACACCCGCTGGAATTTCCAATGGTTTTTTACCAACACGTGACATGTACTACACCTCCATTCGTTGCAAAATAATTACCAAATGTATGCTAACACTTCGCCGCCAGTACGTTTTTGACGTGCTTCTTTGTCAGTTAAAATACCTTGAGATGTTGAAAGAATTGCGATTCCTAAACCGTTCAATACGCGTGGTACTTCGTCAGCTTTTGCATATACGCGTAAACCAGGTTTGCTAATACGTTTAAGGCCTGTAATTACGCGCTCATTATTCGGACCGTACTTTAAGAAAATACGAAGAATACCTTGTTTGTTATCTTCAATGTACTCGACATCACGAATGAAACCTTCACGCTTTAAAATTTCAGCGATTTCTTTTTTAATTTTTGAAGCAGGAACTTCAAGTTTCTCGTGACGCACCATGTTCGCATTACGAATGCGAGTAAGCATATCTGCAATTGGATCTGTCATCACCATTATGTTTTACCTCCTTCCCAACTCATGGGTTTATTACCAGCTTGCTTTTTTCACACCAGGAATTTGACCTTTATACGCTAATTCACGGAAACAAATACGGCAAAGTTTAAATTTGCGATATACAGAGTGTGGACGTCCACAACGTTCACAACGAGTGTACGCTTGCACTTTAAACTTTGGTGTGCGTTTTTGTTTCGCGATCATTGATTTTTTAGCCACGTTTTCGCCTCCCTCTTTTTACGAATGGGAATGATTATTTTTGGAATGGCATACCGAGCAATGCAAGTAATTCACGAGCTTCCTCGTCTGTTTTCGCAGTTGTAACGATCACGATATCCATACCGCGAACTTTGTTTACTTTATCGTAATCAATTTCAGGGAAAATTAATTGTTCTTTTACACCTAATGTGTAGTTTCCGCGTCCGTCGAATGATTTTTTAGAAACACCACGGAAGTCGCGAACACGCGGTAAAGAAACGGAAACGAGCTTATCAAAGAACTCGTACATACGCTCACCGCGAAGCGTTACTTTCGCACCGATTGGCATTCCTTCACGAAGGCGGAAGCCAGCGATTGATTTTTTCGCACGTGTAACAACTGGTTTTTGACCAGAAATTAACGCGAGTTCTTCCACTGCGTTATCTAACGCTTTTGCGTTTTGTACCGCATCACCAACACCCATGTTGATGACGATTTTTTCGATTTTCGGAACTTGCATCACAGATTTATAGTTAAACTTGCTCATCAGAGCAGGAACAACTTCTTTCAAATACTTTTCTTTAAGGCGGTTCATTTGAGTACCTCCCTTCCTCAGTCACTTCATTATTTGTCTAAAATTTCACCAGAACGTTTCGCATAGCGAACTTTTTTACCGTCAACCACTTTGTATCCAACACGAGTTGGTAATCCTGTTTTTGGATCAAGAGGCATTACGTTTGATACGTGGATTGGCGCCTCTTGGCTGATGATGCCGCCTTGTGGATTTGCTTGAGAAGGTTTTACGTGTTTTTTCACGATGTTTACACCTTCAACAAGCACTCGGTTTTTCTTTGGAAACGCAGCAAGAATAACGCCTTGTTTTCCTTTATCTTTACCAGAGATCACTTGTACTTTATCACCTTTTTTTACATGCATCTGAATCGCACCTCCTTAAAAGGCTTTTCCTTTTCATTAAATCACTTCTGGAGCTAAAGAAACGATTTTCATAAAGTCTTTTTCACGTAATTCGCGAGCAACTGGTCCGAAAATACGTGTACCACGTGGGCTCTTGTCATCACGAATGATTACGCAAGCATTTTCATCAAAACGGATGTAAGAACCGTCTGTACGGCGCACGCCACGTTTTGTACGAACGACAACCGCTTTAACAACTTGACCTTTTTTAACAACGCCACCTGGTGTTGCATCTTTAACTGTCGCCACAACGATGTCGCCAACGTTCGCATAACGACGACCAGAACCACCTAGCACTTTAATGACAAGCACTTCACGTGCACCAGAGTTATCAGCAACTTTCATACGAGTTTCTTGTTGAATCATTGACGAAACCTCCTTTCGGATTTGTATCCATCATCCCGAACAATATTAATTAAACGATAACAGCTTTTTCAACTACTTCAACAAGACGGAAACGTTTTGTCGCAGAAAGAGGACGTGTTTCCATAATTTTTACGATGTCGCCCACTTTTGCTACGTTGTTTTCGTCATGTGCTTTATATTTTTTCGAATACTTTACGCGCTTGCCGTAAAGAGGATGCTTTTTATAAGTTTCTACAAGAACCGTAATTGTTTTATCCATTTTATCGGAAACAACACGGCCGACGAGAACTTTACGATTGTTGCGTTCACTCATTGTGCGAACCTCCTCTCGATATCAATTATTTATTAGCAGCGATCTCTCTTTCGCGAATCACAGTTTTCATACGCGCAATCGCTTTGCGTACTTCACGAATACGAGCTGTATTCTCTAATTGACCTGTTGCCAATTGGAAGCGAAGGTTGAATAACTCTTCTTTCAACGCTTTAATTTTTTGTTCAATCTCGGCAGTGGTAAGTTCACGAATTTCTTTAGCTTTCATTTGATTCACCACCAATTTCTTCACGTTTTACGAATTTGCATTTGATTGGAAGTTTGTGAGAAGCAAGACGCAACGCTTCACGAGCTACTTCTTCAGAAACTCCCGCGATTTCAAACATCACTTTACCAGGTTTCACAACAGCTACCCAACCTTCAGGAGCACCTTTACCGGAACCCATGCGCACTTCAAGTGGTTTTGCTGTATATGGTTTTGAAGGGAAAATTTTAATCCATACTTTACCGCCACGTCTCATGTAACGAGTCATCGCACGACGAGCAGCCTCGATTTGACGGTTTGTGATCCATGCTGGCTCTAACGCTTGTAAGCCGTATTCACCAAAATGTACTTCTGTACCGCCTTTCGCGCGACCTTTCATGCGACCGCGATGTTCACGACGATATTTTACGCGTTTTGGCATTAACATGATTAATTTCCTCCTTCCTCAGTTTTCTTTTTCGTAGGAAGGACCTCTCCACGATAAATCCATACTTTCACGCCGATTTTTCCGTATGTTGTGTCCGCTTCCGCTGTCGCGTAGTCGATGTCAGCGCGAAGAGTATGAAGTGGAACTGTTCCTTCGCTATAATGTTCTGAGCGAGCGATATCTGCTCCACCTAAACGACCAGATACCATTGTTTTAATTCCTTTTGCACCTGCGCGCATTGTGCGTTGGATTGCTTGTTTTTGCGCACGACGGAATGATACGCGGTTTTCAATTTGACGCGCGATATTTTCTGCAACAAGTTTTGCTTCTAAGTCTGGCTTTTTAATTTCAACAATGTTGATATGAACGCGTTTGCCAGTTAGTTCGTTTAACGCTTTACGAAGCGCTTCAACTTCAGATCCACCTTTACCGATAACCATTCCTGGTTTCGCTGTATGGATCGTAATGTTTACACGGTTTGCTGCACGCTCGATCTCAATGCGAGAAACAGCTGCATCGCTTAAGCGCTTTGTGAGGTATTCGCGAATTTTAAGATCTTCGTGTAAAAGGTCCGCGTAATCTTTTTCAGCGTACCATCTTGATTCCCAATCACGGATAATACCGATGCGAAGACCGATTGGATTTACCTTTTGACCCACTGATTATCCCTCCTTCTTTTCTGAAACGACGATCGTGATATGGCTTGTGCGTTTGTTAATTGCGCTCGCACGACCTTGTGCACGAGGACGGAAACGTTTCAATGTTGGTCCTTCGTTCACGTAAGCTTCCGTAACAACGAGCTTGTTAACGTCCATGTCATAGTTATGCTCTGCGTTTGCGACTGCAGATTTTAATACTTTCTCGATAATTGGAGAAGCAGCTTTTGGTGTATGGCGAAGAATCGCAACTGCTTCACTCACTTGCTTTCCTCGAATTAAATCAATGACTAAACGAGCTTTACGAGGAGCAATTCGAACCGTTCTAGCAACAGCTTTAGCTTGCATAAATGAAGCCTCCTCTCATATTAACGTTTTGTTTTCTTGTCATCAGCAGCGTGACCTTTGTATGTGCGCGTTGGCGCGAACTCACCGAGCTTATGACCGACCATGTCCTCTGTGATGTAAACTGGAACGTGCTTACGACCATCGTAAACAGCGATTGTGTGACCAATGAATTGTGGGAAAATTGTCGAACGACGAGACCATGTTTTGATCACTTGTTTTTGTCCAGTTTCATTCAATTTCTCGATTTTTTTCATTAAATGATCATCACAAAAAGGACCTTTTTTCAAGCTGCGACCCATAAGTGAACCTCCTTTCGTGATTGCTCTACGGTTCTTTTGAACCGTAGCTCAACCCCGTTATTTTTTACGACGACGTACGATGAATTTATCGGATTTATTTTTCTTCTTACGCGTTTTGAATCCAAGTGTTGGTTTACCCCATGGAGTCATTGGAGACTTACGTCCGATTGGTGCTTTACCTTCACCACCACCATGTGGGTGATCAACAGGGTTCATAACAGAACCGCGAACTGTTGGACGAATGCCTAACCAACGAGCGCGTCCAGCTTTACCGATGTTCACAAGCTCATGTTGTTCATTACCAACTTGACCAACTGTCGCGCGGCAAGTTGCTAAAATCATACGAACTTCACCTGAAGATAAACGAACAAGTACGTATTTACCTTCTTTACCAAGCACTTGTGCAGATGTACCTGCAGCACGTACTAATTGTCCGCCTTTACCAGGTTTTAATTCGATGTTATGAATAACTGTACCGACTGGAATGTTTGCTAAAGGTAATGCGTTACCTACTTTAATGTCCGCATCTGGACCTGACATAACTTCCATGCCAACTTGTAAGTTTTTCGGTGCGATGATGTAACGTTTTTCACCATCAGCGTAATGAATTAAAGCGATGTTCGCAGAACGGTTTGGATCGTATTCGATTGTAGCAACGCGTCCTGGAATGCCATCTTTATCGCGTTTGAAGTCAATAATACGATATTGACGTTTATGACCGCCACCTTGGTGACGAACAGTTAATTTACCTTGGTTGTTACGACCACCTTTTTTCTTTAAAGGCGCAAGCAACGATTTTTCCGGCTTATCTGTTGTAAGCTCAGAGAAGTCTAAAACCGTCATACCACGACGACCGTTAGACGTTGGCTTATATTTTTTAATCGCCATGTCCGTTTCCCTCCTTCACTTTTAAACTTATACTTCAAATAGTTCGATTTCTTTGCTGTCTGGCGTTAACGTAACAATCGCTTTGCGGCGGCGGTTTGTTAATCCGCTATAACGACCAACACGTTTGAACTTTCCTTTATAGTTCATAATGTTGACCTTCGCTACTTTCACGCCGAAGATCGCTTCGATCGCGTCTTTTACTTCTGTTTTGTTCGCTTTCACATCAACTTCGAACGTATATTTTTTCTCAGCCATTAACTCTGTTGAACGTTCAGTAATGACGGGGCGCTTAATAATATCGCGAGGATCTTTCATTATGCAAGCACCTCCTCTACTTTTTCCACAGCAGCTTTCGTAATGACAAGCTTGTCGTGGTTGAGTACATCAAGAACGTTAATTCCGCTTACTGTCACAACTGTTACTCCTGGAATGTTGCGAGCTGAAAGAATTACGTTCTCATTCGCATCTGCTGTTACAATTAACGCTTTGCGATCAACAGAAAGGTTGTTTAAGATTTTAACCATTTCTTTTGTTTTTGGTGCTTCAAGCGTTAAGTTATCTAATACAACGATGTTGTTTTCAAGCACCTTTGAAGATAATGCTGATTTAATTGCTAAGCGACGAACTTTTTTCGGAAGTTTGTAGCTGTAGCTGCGCGGAACTGGACCGAATACAATACCACCGCCACGCCATTGTGGAGAACGGATCGATCCTTGACGAGCGCGTCCAGTACCTTTTTGACGCCATGGTTTACGGCCACCGCCGCTTACTTCTGCACGATTTTTTGTTTTATGAGTTCCTTGACGTAAGGAAGCACGTTGCATAATTACCGCTTCAAATAACACATGTTTGTTCGGTTCAATACCAAATACGGCATCGTTTAATTCGATTTCGCCGATGTTTTCTCCGTTTTGGTTATACAATGCTACTTTTGGCATTGGGTATTTCCTCCTTTCTTAAAGAAATTATTTCGCTTTAACCGCGCTTTTAATAATAACAAGCCCTTTGTTTGGACCTGGTACGTTTCCTTTAATTAAGATTAAGTTGCGTTCTGGATCTACTTTCACAACTTTTAAGTTTTGTACTGTTACACGCTCGCCACCCATGCGACCTGGAAGTTCTTTTGATTTAAATACACGGTTTGGAGCGATTGGACCCATTGAACCAGGACGACGATGGTAACGAGAACCGTGAGCCATTGGTCCACGAGATTGTCCATGGCGCTTAATTACACCTTGGAAACCTTTACCTTTTGACGTACCTGTTACGTCAACGATTTCACCTTCGTTGAAAATGTCCACTTTCACTTCTTGACCTACTTCATATTCTGCAAGATTCACACCACGAATTTCACGAATGAAGCGCTTAGGTGTGGTGTTTGCCTTCGCAGCATGACCTTTTTGAGGCTTGTTCGCTAACTTCTCACGCAAATCTTCGAAACCTAATTGAATCGCTTCGTAACCGTCGTTTTCAACTGTTTTCTTTTGAAGAACTACGTTTGGAGTAGCTTGAATGACCGTTACAGGAATAAGATCTCCGTTTTCAGCGAACACTTGAGTCATGCCGATTTTTCTTCCTAAGATTCCTTTCATCTTTCACACCTCCTATATCGCAATTACAACTTGATTTCAATATCGACACCAGACGGTAAGTCTAAACGCATTAAAGAATCTACTGTTTGTGGAGTCGGATTGACGATGTCAATTAAGCGTTTATGTGTGCGCATTTCGAACTGTTCACGAGAATCTTTGTATTTATGAACCGCACGTAAGATCGTGTACACCGTTCTTTCAGTTGGTAACGGAATCGGTCCAGATACAGTTGCGCCTGAACGCTTTGCAGTTTCCACAATTTTTTCAGCAGATTGATCAAGAATTCGATGATCATACGCTTTTAAACGAATACGAATTTTTTCTTTTGCCATTATTTTCCCTCCTTCTTCGCCTATTTTTAAAATAGACATTCTCCATGGAAATTCCCTTCACACTCGCCATGGCAAAGCGGCCGGGTGTGTCAGCAACCTTCCACTTCATCGCAGTCAAAGACCAACGTTTATTATTATATATAAATTTCATGGCCAATGCAAGCTTTTTATTTCTTTTCTCAACAAACTGCCTTTCCCATTATACATATTTCACAACTAATTTTCAATGGAACAAAAAAATAAGTGGTCTAGCTTATCGCTAGACCACTTTCATCCATTACTCGATGATTTCAGATACAGAACCTGCACCTACTGTACGTCCACCTTCGCGGATCGAGAATTTTGTACCTTCTTCGATCGCGATTGGAGCGATTAATTCTACTGTCATTTCGATGTTGTCGCCAGGCATAACCATCTCAACGCCTTCTGGAAGTTGGATGATACCTGTTACGTCCGTTGTACGGAAGTAGAATTGTGGACGGTAGTTAGAGAAGAATGGAGTATGGCGTCCACCTTCTTCTTTTGTTAATACGTAAACTTGTGCTTTAAATTTTGTGTGTGGAGTGATTGTTCCTGGTTTCGCTAATACTTGACCGCGTTGTACTTCGTCACGAGAAACACCGCGAAGAAGCGCACCGATGTTGTCACCAGCTTCAGCTTGGTCAAGAAGCTTACGGAACATTTCAACACCTGTAACAGTTGTTGCTTTTGGCTCTTCAGAAAGACCGATGATTTCTACTTGGTCACCAACTTTTAAGATACCGCGCTCAACGCGACCTGTAGCAACTGTACCACGACCAGTGATTGAGAATACGTCCTCAACTGGCATCATGAATGGTTTGTCAACTTCACGTTGTGGAGTTGGGATGTACTCATCAACAGCGTTCATAAGCTCGATGATTTTTGCTTCCCAAGCTGGATCTCCCTCAAGTGCTTTTAACGCAGAACCTTTAATTACAGGAACTTCGTCTCCAGGGAAGTCGTATTCAGATAATAGATCACGAACTTCCATTTCAACAAGCTCTAAAAGCTCTTCGTCGTCTACCATGTCGCATTTGTTTAAGAATACAACGATGTAAGGTACGCCTACTTGGCGAGAAAGAAGAATGTGCTCACGAGTTTGTGGCATTGGACCGTCAGCAGCAGATACAACAAGGATCGCGCCGTCCATTTGCGCAGCACCTGTGATCATGTTTTTCACGTAGTCAGCGTGACCTGGGCAGTCAACGTGTGCATAGTGACGGTTGTCAGTTTCATACTCAACGTGTGCAGTTGAGATTGTAATTCCGCGCTCGCGCTCTTCTGGAGCAGCGTCGATTTGATCATACGCGCGTGCTTCTGCTTTACCTTGTTTCGCAAGAACTGTTGTGATTGCAGCTGTTAAAGTTGTTTTACCGTGGTCAACGTGGCCGATTGTACCAATGTTGACGTGTGGTTTCGTGCGTTCGAATTTCGCTTTAGCCATTATAATATCCTCCTTAGTGTTTTTTTATAAGTATAGAATGCTCGGAAGTGAAAGTGCACAGCACGTCCACTTCCAAGTCTTACATAAGTATTTATACTTGAACAATGCTAGAAAATCAATTATTCACCTTTATTTTTTTTGATGATTTCCTCAGCAATGCTCTTCGGAACTTCTTCATAATGGTCAAATACCATTGTGAACGTTCCGCGACCTTGTGTATTTGAACGCAATGAAGTTGCGTATCCAAACATTTCAGAAAGTGGAACCATCGCGCGAACAACTTGTGCGTTACCGCGAGCTTCCATACCTTCGACGCGACCGCGACGAGAAGTGATGTCACCCATGATGTCACCTAAATATTCTTCAGGGACGATGACTTCTACTTTCATGATTGGCTCAAGCAATACAGGGTCACATTTTGCTGCTGCGTTTTTCAACGCCATTGAAGCAGCGATTTTGAACGCCATTTCGCTTGAGTCAACATCGTGGTAAGAACCGTCGAATAGCTTCGCTTTAATGTCGACAACTGGATATCCAGCAAGGACACCGTTTTGCATCGCATCTTCAAGACCTGCTTGGATTGCAGGGATGTATTCTCTCGGAACAACCCCACCGACGATCGCATTTTCGAATTCGAAGCCTTTTCCTTCTTCGTTTGGCGAGAACTCGATCCAAACGTGACCGTATTGACCGCGACCACCAGACTGGCGCACAAATTTACCTTCAACTTGTGCAGACTTACGGAATGTTTCACGGTACGCAACTTGCGGAGCACCAACGTTTGCTTCGACTTTGAATTCGCGACGCATACGGTCAACGATAATATCAAGGTGAAGCTCACCCATACCTGCGATGATTGTTTGACCTGTTTCTTGGTCTGTCCACGCACGGAATGTTGGGTCTTCTTCTTGAAGTTTTTGTAACGCTGTGCTCATCTTGTCTTGGTCAGCTTTTGACTTCGGTTCGATCGCGATTTGAATAACTGGTTCTGGGAATTGCATAGACTCCAAGATTACTGGGTCTTTTTCATCACACAAAGTATCACCAGTTGTTGTATCTTTTAAACCTACAGCTGCCGCAATGTCACCCGCATAAACTTGTGCAATCTCTTCGCGGTGGTTTGCGTGCATTTGTAGAATACGACCGATACGTTCACGCTTACGTTTTGTTGAGTTCAACACGTAAGAACCAGAGTTTAATGTACCTGAGTACACGCGGAAGAACGTCAACTTACCAACGTAAGGGTCTGTCATAATTTTGAACGCTAACGCTGCAAATGGAGCATCGTCACGCGCTTCACGAACTGTTTCTTCTTCTGTATCAGGAACAGTTCCTTTGATCGCAGGAATGTCGACTGGAGATGGTAAGTAGTCAACAACTCCGTCAAGCATTAATTGAACACCTTTGTTTTTGAATGCAGAACCACAGAATACAGGGAAGAATTGAACAGAAACTGTCGCTTTACGAATGGCAGCTTTTAATTCTTCTTTCGTAATTTCTTCCCCTTCTAAATACTTCATCATTAATTCTTCATCAAGTTCTGCAACCGCTTCGATTAACTTACCGCGGTATTCTTCTGCCATATCACGATAGTCTTCAGGAATCTCGATGCGCTCGATATTTTTTCCTAATTCATCGTGATAATGATATGCGCACATTTCAACAAGGTCGATGATACCTGTGAATTGATCTTCTGCTCCAATCGGTAATTGAACAGGGTGCGCATTCGCTTGTAAACGATCATGAAGCGTGTTAACAGAGTATAAGAAATCCGCGCCAATCTTGTCCATTTTGTTAACGAAAACGATACGTGGAACGCCGTATGTAGTCGCTTGGCGCCATACTGTTTCTGTTTGCGGCTCTACGCCTGATTGTGCGTCTAATACCGCGACTGCACCGTCTAATACACGCAATGAACGCTCAACTTCTACCGTGAAGTCGACGTGTCCAGGTGTATCGATGATGTTAATACGATGGCCTTTCCATTGAGCAGTTGTCGCCGCAGATGTAATTGTAATTCCGCGTTCTTGTTCTTGCTCCATCCAGTCCATCGTTGCTGCGCCCTCATGAACTTCACCGATTTTATGAACGCGTCCTGTGTAGAAAAGGATACGCTCTGTCGTTGTTGTTTTACCGGCGTCAATATGGGCCATGATTCCAATATTGCGAGTGTTTTCCAAGGAGAACTGTCTTGCCATATGGATTTTTTCTCCTTCCTTAAATGAAGTATCGTAATTTTATTTGCATATAGGAATATAGGCGAATGAGCGATGGGCATGCTTTTTTATTTTCAACCGCATCGCTCTCACCTATTCTTAATTTAACGAAAAAATTACCAACGATAGTGTGCAAACGCTTTGTTTGCTTCTGCCATTTTGTGTGTATCTTCGCGTTTCTTCACAGCTGCACCTGTGTTATTTGCAGCATCCATGATTTCGTTCGCTAAACGCTCTTCCATCGTTTTTTCTCCACGAAGACGAGCGTAGTTAACGAGCCAACGAAGACCTAATGTTGTACGGCGCTCTGGGCGCACCTCAACAGGAACTTGATAGTTTGCACCACCAACACGGCGCGCGCGAACTTCAAGAACTGGCATAACGTTTTTCAACGCTTGCTCAAACACTTCCATTGGATCTTTACCTGTGCGCTCACGAATGATATCGAACGCTGTGTAAAGAATTTTTTGCGCTTTACCTCTTTTACCGTCAATCATAATTTTATTGATTAAACGTGTAACTAGCTTTGAATTGTAAATTGGATCTGGTAACACATCTCGTTTAGGAACCGGACCTTTACGTGGCATAGTTTTTCCTCCTTTCAGTAAAAATCAGCGAAAAATGATACATGTTATTTCTTAGCTGCTTTTGGTTTTTTCGCACCGTATTTCGAACGACCTTGCATACGGTTCGCTACACCTGCAGTATCTAAAGCACCGCGAACGATGTGGTAACGTACCCCTGGTAAGTCTTTTACACGTCCACCGCGAATTAATACAACGCTGTGTTCTTGTAAGTTATGACCGATACCTGGGATGTAAGCTGTTACCTCGATACCGTTAGATAAACGTACACGGGCATATTTACGAAGCGCAGAGTTTGGCTTCTTTGGTGTCATTGTACCTACACGTGTACATACTCCACGTTTTTGCGGAGAGTAAACAGTTGTTTGAACTTTTTTGAAGCTGTTATACCCTTTATTTAACGCAGGTGATTTAGATTTCACTACCTTTTTTGTACGACCTTTGCGTACAAGCTGGTTAATTGTAGGCATGGTAAATTTCCTCCCTTCACAATTAAATTCAAGCCCACACATCCAGGTGGCTCATTTTTATGCAAAAACAAAGTTTTTGTAGTAAACCCACAAAAACAGTTTTTAACGAATGATCGCAACAGCCGCTGCTCCTACATCGATTTTGCATGCTTTCCCGAGCTTTTTCATCGAGTCCACTTTATAAACAGGCACATTCGCTACATTCGCAGCTTCCATCACTTTGTCAATGATCGCTTTATCCGCATCTTCTGCGATCACAAGTTCATGTACCTTTCCATCTTTCAGAGCTCGTACTGTTTGTTTTGTTCCTACAATAATTTGTTTAGCCTGTGCGACTTTTTCATAAGACATGTAACATATCCTCCAAAGTGACAGGTTTTCGGAACACCTTTATTATGCTATCACTTTCTAAGAGCTGTGTCAACTATATTTTTTTAACCTATTGCTAGCGTCATTTGCTAGCAATAGGTTGAGCATTATTTTGTTGTAACAGCATCTTCATCTTTTTTCGTTTTAATAACTGGTTTTACTTTGCGATAGCGTGCCATTCCTGTTCCTGCCGGCACAAGTTTACCAATAATGACGTTTTCTTTTAATCCAAGCAATTCGTCGCGTTTTCCTTTGATCGCTGCATCTGTTAAGACGCGTGTCGTTTCTTGGAATGATGCTGCAGACAAGAACGAGTCTGTTTCAAGCGACGCTTTTGTAATTCCGAGTAATACTGGGCGAGCTGTTGCCGGACGTTTCCCTTCCATCAACACTTTCGCATTTGCATCCGTAAATTGATGAATATCGAGCAACGTTCCAGGTAATAAGTCCGTATCGCCTGCGTCAATGACGCGAACTTTTCGAAGCATTTGGCGAACCATAACTTCGATATGTTTATCGCTAATTTCTACCCCTTGCATGCGGTATACTTTTTGCACTTCACGCAACAAGTACTCTTGAACAGCATTCATATCTTTGACTCTCAATAGTTCTTTCGGGTCGATCGAACCTTCTGTTAGTTCTTGACCACGTTCAACTTTCTGTCCTTCTTGTACTTTGAGACGTGCGCTATAAGGGGCTGTATACGTACGTGTCTCGACTTCGCCTTGAATGACGAGCTCACGTTGACGATCACGCGTTTCATTAATAGCCACAACAACGCCATCAATTTCTGAAATGACCGCTTGCCCTTTCGGATTACGCGCCTCAAACAATTCTTGTACGCGCGGTAAACCTTGTGTAATATCGTCTCCTGCTACCCCACCTGTATGGAACGTACGCATTGTCAGCTGTGTACCTGGCTCACCGATCGATTGTGCCGCGATAATACCAACCGCTTCACCAACTTCAACTTCCGCACCAGTTGCTAAGTTGCGTCCGTAACATTTTTTACATACACCATGACGTGTGTTACATGTAAATGCCGAACGAATCCACACTTCTTCAATGCCAGCTTTTACAATAGCATTTGCGATATCTTCTGTAATCATTTCGTTTTCACGCACAAGCACTTCGCCTGTTTCCGGATGTTTCACCGTTTTGCGTGCGTAACGTCCAACGAGACGCTCTTCAAGTTTCACAATCACTTCTGTACCGTCTTTTAACGCACGAATTAACGTACCGCGGTCTGTGCCGCAATCGTCTTCACGAATAATGACATCTTGTGCAACGTCAACGAGACGACGTGTTAAATAACCAGAGTCAGCGGTTTTTAACGCCGTATCGGCAAGACCTTTACGCGCCCCGTGAGTCGAAATAAAGTACTCAAGTACCGTTAATCCTTCACGGAACGAAGATTTAATTGGAAGCTCGATAATACGCCCTGCTGGGTTCGCCATTAATCCGCGCATACCTGCAAGCTGCGTAAAGTTCGATGCGTTACCACGGGCTCCCGAGTCACTCATCATGAAAATTGGATTTCGCTTATCAAGCGACTCCATTAAGCGGCCTTGAATTTTATCTTTTGCCGCACTCCAAATCGAAATGACACGTTCATAACGCTCTTCATCCGTAATTAAACCGCGTCTAAATTGTTTTAATACCGTATCAACTTTCGCTTGCGCTTCTTCTAAAATTTCTTGTTTTTCCGGCAAGACGACAATATCAGCTACACCGATGGTGATACCTGCTTTTGTTGAGTATTTAAAGCCAAGATCTTTCATACGGTCAAGCATTTTAGACGTTTCTGTAATTTTGAAACGTTTAAATACTTCCGCAATGATGTTACCAAGAATTTTCTTCTTAAACGGCGGAACGAGTTCGCGTTTGCGAATTTCTTCTTTCACGTTCACACCTTTATCAAGGAAATATTTATCTGGTGTTCGTTCTTCAATGTTTTCTTGCGTCGGTTCATTAATATATGGGAATGACTTCGGCAAAATTTCATTGAAGATTAACTTTCCGACAGTCGTTACAAGCAACTTATTATTTTGTTCTTCTGTAAACGTTTCGTTTTTCAGCGAACCTGCATGAACCGCAATACGTGTATGCAGATGAACATAACCGTTATGGTAAGCCAGCAACGCCTCATCCGTATCTTTAAACACCATTCCTTCGCCGACTGCACCTTCACGTTCCATCGTTAAATAGTAGTTTCCTAAAACCATGTCTTGCGAAGGAGTAACAACTGGTTTTCCGTCTTTCGGGTTTAAAATATTTTGCGCCGCAAGCATAAGTAGACGTGCCTCAGCTTGTGCCTCTGCCGAAAGCGGTACGTGCACAGCCATTTGGTCGCCGTCAAAGTCTGCGTTATAAGCAGTACATACAAGCGGATGCAAGCGGATTGCACGACCTTCTACAAGCGTCGGCTCAAACGCTTGAATACCAAGACGGTGAAGCGTTGGTGCACGGTTTAATAGCACTGGATGTTCTTTAATGACAGACTCTAAAACATCCCAAACTTCTGGGTGAACGCGCTCAATTTTCCGCTTCGCGCTTTTAATGTTGTGCGCTAAGCCACGTTCTACTAATTCTTTCATAACAAACGGCTTAAACAATTCAAGCGCCATTTCTTTTGGCAAGCCGCATTGATACATTTTTAAGTTCGGGCCGACAACGATTACCGAACGACCAGAATAGTCAACGCGCTTACCGAGCAAGTTTTGACGGAAACGACCTTGCTTTCCTTTTAACATATGAGAAAGCGATTTAAGCGGACGGTTTCCTGGTCCTGTGACCGGGCGGCCACGACGACCGTTATCAATTAGCGCATCAACCGCTTCTTGAAGCATTCGTTTTTCGTTTTGAACAATAATGTTCGGCGCTCCAAGGTCTAATAGACGCTTTAAACGGTTGTTCCGGTTAATGACTCGACGATATAAGTCGTTTAAGTCAGATGTCGCAAAACGTCCGCCATCTAACTGTACCATCGGGCGCAACTCCGGCGGAATAACCGGAAGCACATCTAACACCATCCACGATGGGTCGTTACCAGAGTTACGGAACGCTTCGAGCACTTCGAGACGTTTAATCGTGCGAGCACGACGTTGTCCTTGTGCTGTTTTTAGCTCTTCTTTTAACGTCTCTACTTCTTTTTCAAGATCGATATCTTGTAACAGTTTTTTAATTGCCTCTGCACCCATTGAAGCTTGGAATGAATTTCCGTACTTCTCGCGATATGCACGATACTCTTTTTCAGAAAGCAATTGTTTCTTTTCTAATGGCGTATCGCCTGGATCGGTCACGACGTAAGATGCAAAGTAAATGACTTCTTCTAGCGCACGAGGGGACATGTCTAAGACAAGTCCCATGCGGCTAGGAATTCCTTTAAAGTACCAAATATGTGAAACAGGGGCTGCTAGTTCAATATGACCCATGCGCTCACGGCGAACTTTTGCACGTGTCACTTCAACACCGCATCGGTCACAAACGACACCTTTATAACGAACGCGCTTATATTTTCCGCAATGACATTCCCAGTCTTTTGTCGGACCAAAAATGCGTTCGCAAAACAGACCATCTTTTTCAGGTTTTAATGTTCGATAGTTAATCGTTTCTGGTTTTTTAACTTCACCATACGACCAAGAACGAATTTTCTCGGGTGAAGCGAGTCCGATCTTCATATATTCAAACTTATTTACATCTAACAAGGGGCCTACCTCCCTTTTAATATCCCAGGTTTTACCCTTATGTCCAAACGCTATTCTTTTACAACAACGCCTTCATCTTCTTTGGCTGACTCATCTGTAGGTGGGATGATGTCAACTGGTTGCACGTCATCATCTTCCCCGAAGTTTTCCATGCTAATTTCTTTTTCATCGCTTGATAATACTGTTACGTCCATACCTAAGCTTTGCAGCTCTTTAATTAATACTTTGAAAGATTCAGGAACGCCTGGTTCTGGAACGTTTTCACCTTTCACGATCGCTTCGTACGTTTTCACACGACCAACGACGTCGTCTGATTTGACAGTTAAAATTTCTTGCAACGTGTAAGCTGCACCGTATGCCTCAAGCGCCCATACTTCCATCTCACCGAAACGCTGACCACCAAACTGCGCTTTTCCACCGAGCGGTTGTTGCGTAACAAGTGAATATGGACCTGTCGAGCGAGCATGTAACTTATCGTCAACCATGTGCGCGAGCTTAATCATATACATAATACCGACAGAAACACGATTATCAAACGGCTCTCCTGTCCGTCCGTCATATAAAACTGTTTTCGCATCGCGCGCCATTCCTGCCTCTTCTAACGTTGCCCATACATCTTCTTCGCGAGCACCGTCAAATACAGGTGAAGCGACATGAAGGCCTAGCTTTCTCGCCGCCATTCCGAGATGCAATTCGAGCACTTGCCCGATATTCATACGCGAAGGTACGCCTAGCGGGTTTAACATGATATCAACCGGTGTACCATCTGGTAAAAACGGCATATCTTCTTCAGGTAAAATGCGCGAAATAACACCTTTAT
Source organism: Anoxybacillus sp. ST70 (assembly GCF_019553625.1). Taxonomy (NCBI): domain Bacteria; kingdom Bacillati; phylum Bacillota; class Bacilli; order Caryophanales; family Anoxybacillaceae; genus Anoxybacillus; species Anoxybacillus sp. ST70. Next base: position 22,239 of record NZ_JAHZOF010000012.1, on the reverse strand, counting down.
TTCCGTGGCGACCTGCCATTTTGTCACCTTCAGAAATTTTCCGTTTTTGTACAATGTACACACGAACAAGCTGATTCACGCCCGGTGGCAACTCATCGCCATCTTCGCGAGTAAACACTTTAACATCAAGAACGATTCCGCCTCCACCGTGCGGTACGCGTAAAGACGTATCTCGAACTTCACGCGCCTTCTCTCCGAAAATCGCATGAAGTAACCGTTCTTCAGCTGTTAATTCCGTAACCCCTTTTGGTGTTACTTTTCCAACGAGCAAGTCGCCATCTTTTACTTCTGCACCGATGCGTACAATTCCGCGTTCATCTAGATTGCGAAGCGCATCTTCACCGACGTTTGGAATATCGCGCGTAATTTCTTCTGGACCGAGCTTCGTATCGCGCGCTTCAGATTCGTATTCCTCAATATGAATAGACGTATATACATCGTCTTTAACGAGACGCTCGCTCATAATAATCGCGTCTTCGTAGTTGTATCCATCCCATGTCATAAACGCAACAAGCACGTTGCGACCAAGCGCTAATTCACCTTTTTCCATCGATGGACCGTCAGCTAAAATCTCACCCTTCTCCACGATATCTCCTGCTTTAACAATCGGGCGTTGGTTGTAGCACGTTCCTTGGTTTGAACGAACAAACTTCAACAGACGATATTTATCTAAGTCACCTTTGACTTCTTTTCCATCGACTTCGATTAAACGGCGCACCCAAATTTCTTTCGCTTCAACTCGCTCAACGATTCCGCGATGTTTACAAATAACCGCTGCTCCAGAATCTTTTGCTGCGACATACTCCATTCCTGTACCAACGATTGGCGCCTCCGGCTGCATAAGCGGAACAGCTTGACGTTGCATGTTCGCACCCATAAGCGCACGGTTTGAGTCATCGTTTTCTAAAAACGGAATGCACGCTGTCGCTACCGACACAACTTGTTTTGGAGAAACGTCTACATAATCCACACGATCGCGCTTAACAACGATATTTTCACCACGGAAGCGAGCAACAACGTTTTCTTCTAAAAATGTTCCATCTTCCGCAATCGGAACGTTCGCTTGGGCAACGACGTAATTATCTTCCTCATCCGCCGTTAAATAGTCAATTTGATTCGTTACTTTCCCTGTTTCAGGATCGACTCGGCGATAAGGAGTTTCAATAAAACCAAATTTATTCACTTTCGCATATGTGGAAAGCGAGTTAATTAATCCGATGTTCGGACCTTCTGGCGTTTCAATCGGACACATGCGTCCATAGTGCGAGTAGTGAACGTCACGCACTTCAAAGCCTGCACGTTCACGCGTTAAACCACCTGGACCAAGGGCAGAAAGACGACGTTTATGTGTCAATTCTGCAAGTGGGTTTGTTTGGTCCATGAATTGCGATAACTGCGAGCTTCCGAAAAACTCTTTAATAGCCGCAATGACTGGGCGAATATTAATGAGTTGCTGTGGTGTAATTGTGTTTGTATCTTGAATGGACATCCGTTCACGAACGACGCGCTCCATGCGCGAAAGTCCGATTCGGAATTGATTTTGCAGCAACTCGCCAACAGAACGAAGTCGACGATTTCCTAAATGGTCGATATCGTCTGTATCACCGACTCCATGCAATAAGTTAAAGAAGTAGCTAATAGATGCAATAATATCTGCAGGTGTAATATGTTTTACCGTTTCTGGAATATATCCATTACTAATGACCGTGATGACTTTTTCGCCATCTGGATCGTTTGGAGCATAAATTTTGATTGCTTGCAAAGCAAATTCATCTTCGACAACGCCCCCAAGCGGTTGGTATTTGCGCATACCAATTCCTTTTTCAAGCTCAGGTAAAATGCGGTCGAGCGTTCTTCGATCAAGAACGGTTCCTTTCTCAGCAATCACTTCACCCGTTTCCGGATGAACGAGCGTTTCCGCTAAACGTTGACCAAATAAACGGTTTTTAATATGGAGCTTTTTGTTAATTTTATAACGACCAACACTTGCTAAATCATATCGTTTTGGATCGAAGAAACGAGAGATAAGCAAGCTTTTTGCGTTTTCAACGGTAGGCGGCTCCCCTGGACGTAACCGTTCATAAATTTCAAGCAACGCTTTTTCTGTACTTTCTGTATTGTCTTTTTCTAACGTATTACGAATATACTCATTATCACCAAGTAAATCGACAATCTCTTGGTCCGAGCCAAAACCTAACGCTCGTAATAACACGGTTACAGGCAACTTACGCGTACGATCAATGCGAACGTAAACAACGTCTTTTGCATCTGTTTCGTATTCAAGCCATGCACCACGGTTCGGAATAACAGTAGCTGTAAAGCCACGTTTTCCGTTTTTATCTACTTTTCCGCTGTAATAAACGCTCGGTGAACGAACAAGCTGAGAAACGATAACACGTTCAGCACCATTAATAATGAACGTACCCGTTTCTGTCATTAATGGGAAGTCTCCCATAAATACATCTTGCTCTTTTACTTCACCTGTTTCTTTATTGATTAGGCGTACTTTCACCCGAAGCGGTGCTGCGTATGTAACATCGCGTTCTTTTGACTCTTCTACAGAGTACTTCGGCTCTCCTAAGCTGTAATCAATAAATTCTAGTGACAAATTTCCTGTAAAATCTTCGATCGGTGAAATATCTTGGAACATTTCACGCAATCCTTCGTCGAGAAACCACTGGTAAGAAGAAGTTTGAATTTCGATTAAGTTCGGTAACTCCAACACTTCACTAATGCGCGCATAACTTCTTCGTTGGCGGTGTCGTCCGTATTGAACTAGTTGACCTGTCAACTGATTCACCCCTCAAATCAAACATTAATAACTTGTCATCAGACAAAAAAGAAATGGTTTCTTATAAGAAAACCACATGTTTGACCTATTATATATTTTATAAGTTTTTCCTTTAAAACTAAAATTATACATACATACACAGCATACGTAAACTAAAAAAAATACACATTTAGCATTTTATAATGGTACCATACACAAAATTGAGCGTCAAGCTTTTTGTGCTCGAATAATAAAGTAACCTTTTTTCTTTTCCACAACATCAACTTCATCAAAAATCGTTTTTAACTTTTCTAATGCAGATGGAGCCCCTTGCTTCTTTTGAATGACAACCCATAACTGTCCGCCAGAAAGCAAGTAGTTTGCACTTTGTTCAAAAATCGAATGAACGACTGCTTTCCCAGCACGAATCGGCGGGTTTGTCACAATTGCAGCAAACGTTTCTTCTACTCGCTGAAATAAATCACTTATGTAAATTCGCGCATTTTCAATATCGTTTTGCTGCTTGTTTTTCTTCGCTAGTTCGATTGCTCGCTCATTTACATCAATCATATGCACCGTTCGATGCGGAAAATCTTTTGCTAACGCCAAACCGATCGGTCCGTATCCACAACCTACATCGAGAATATTTCCTGGCACATTCGGTTCAACAAATGTTTCAATTAGCAATCGCGAACCGAAGTCCACTTCTTTTTTTGAAAATACACCTTGATCGACCGTAAACAAAAACTGATGACCCCGCAACATATACGTCCATTGAAACGGCTTACTTTCTACAGTCGGCCGTTCAGTATAGTAGTGATCACCCATCGTTTTCACCTCTCTTTCCTTCATTGTAAACGAACGCACATAAAAACACAAAGAAGCTCGCTACTACGAGCGAGCCTCTTTACATCATTACTTAATTTCAACTTTCGCGCCAGCTTCTTCAAGTTTCGCTTTGATTTCTTCAGCTTCTTCTTTAGAAACGCCTTCTTTAACTGGCTTTGGAGTGTTGTCTACTAAGTCTTTTGCTTCTTTTAAGCCAAGACCAGTAAGTTCACGCACAACTTTGATAACTTTGATTTTTTGTGCGCCGCCATCTGCAAGGATAACGTCAAATTCAGTTTTTTCTTCAGCAGCAGCACCAGCAGCAGCACCGCCAGCAACTACTACAGGAGCAGCAGCAGTTACACCAAATTCTTCTTCAATTGCTTTTACTAAGTCGTTTAATTCTAAAACAGTCATATTTTTAACCGCTTCAATGATTTGTTCTTTAGTCATGATCGATCTTCCTCCTTAATGTTTTAATTTTAGGCAATTTGGAAATTAAGCACCTTGTTCTTCTTTTTTCTCAGCAACTGCTTTTGTAACAAGAGCAAAGTTGCGGATTGGTGCTTGAAGAACGCTAAGCAACATAGAGAGCAAGCCTTCGCGAGATGGAAGCTCTGCAAGCGCCTTAACTTCTTCAAATGTCGCTACGTTACCTTCGATGATACCTGCTTTAATTTTTAACGCGTCGTTCTTTTTCGCGAATTCGTTTAAAATTTTCGCAGGAGCAACGACATCATCATTGCTGAATGCGATCGCATTCGGACCTGTTAACGTTTCATCTAAACCTTCTAAACCTAACTCAGCAACAGCACGGCGAGTTAATGTGTTTTTGTACACTTTGAACTCGATCCCTGCTTCACGAAGTTGCTTACGAAGTTCTGTAACTTGCGCGACATTTAAGCCACGGTAATCAACGATGATCGTTGATTTGCTCGCACGAAGCTTTTCAGCAATCTCCGCTACTAACTGCTGCTTTTGTTCAAGTACGCTGCTCATGTCAACACCTCCTGTAGAAGTTGAGTTTCAACACCACTTATACCGTCCAATGAAAAACCTCCATGTCAACGTAGACATGGAGGCCCCTGAAAGTGCACGTATGCACTTATTTATCAGTTTCAACACCTCGGTAGGAAATTAAGCCTGCTTGAGGCACCTACTGTCTACGGTACAAATGATATTCGCTTTTCAAACAATGAATATTGTACTAAAGCGTTTCTAAAAAGTCAAGATCTATATTAGCGCGCAACAGCAACAGTAGAAGGATCCACTTTCACGCCAGGACCCATTGTCGAAGCAACTGTTACGTTTTTCACGTATGTGCCCTTCGCCGCTGCTGGCTTCACTTTCAAGATTGTTTCGTAAATTGTTGTGAAGTTTTCTACTAATTTTTCTGTATCAAATGACACTTTACCGATTGGCACATGGATGTTTCCAGCTTTGTCAACGCGATATTCTACTTTACCAGCTTTAATTTCGTTGACTGCTTTCGCCACATCAAATGTAACTGTTCCTGTTTTAGGGTTTGGCATTAATCCTTTTGGTCCTAAAATACGACCGATCTTACCAACTTCACCCATCATATCAGGAGTTGCGACGATGACATCAAACTCAAACCAACCTTGTTGAATTTTGTTGATGTAATCTGTATCGCCAACATAGTCTGCGCCAGCTGCTTCAGCTTCTTTCGCTTTTTCACCTTTCGCAAGCACTAGCACACGACGAACTTTACCTGTGCCGTGTGGCAATACAACCGCTCCACGGATTTGTTGGTCTGCTTTCTTCGGATCAACTCCTAAACGGAAAGCAACTTCTACTGTTGCGTCAAATTTTGCAACATTCGTCTTTTTCACTAATTCAATTGCTTCTTGCACATTATATGCTTTTGAGCGATCAATTAATTTCGCTGCCTCTAAGTAGCGTTTTCCTCTTTTTGGCATTTTTTATTTCCTCCTTTTGTGGTTTTAACGGAAAGACCTCCCACGAATAAAGGTTGCGAAAACTATATAGTTCGCTTCCGCAACCTTCTCTAGCCAGATCTTCATTAGTCTTCGATGACGATACCCATGCTGCGCGCTGTTCCTTCGATCATGCGCATAGCTGCTTCAATGCTCGCCGCGTTTAAGTCTGGCATTTTTGTTTCAGCAATCTCGCGCACTTTGTCGCGCTTTACTGTTGCCACTTTATTACGGTTTGGCTCACCAGAACCAGACTCGATACCAGCCGCTTTCTTAAGTAATACAGCAGCAGGTGGAGTTTTCGTAATAAATGTAAATGAACGGTCTTCATATACCGTAATTTCAACAGGAATAATTAAACCTGCTTGATCAGCTGTACGAGCGTTGAATTCTTTACAGAATCCCATGATGTTAACACCAGCTTGACCTAATGCTGGACCGACTGGTGGTGCTGGATTCGCTTTCCCTGCAGGAATTTGCAATTTGACAACTTTAATTACTTTTTTAGCCACGAGACACACCTCCTTAAGTCCGTGATGTGGTATTAGGGATGTTCCCTCCCACTCCATATATGAAAACAATCATCGCATTCGTCTCAATGATTGAGACATACTGACCTTAAAATATTATCACTTTTCTTTCCTATTTGCAAGTTGTTTACTATTATATTTTTTCGATTTGCGAAAAGTCAAGTTCTACCGGCGTTTCACGTCCGAACATGTCAACGAGCACGGTTACTTTTTGCTTATCGATCTCAATTTCTTGAATCGTTCCAACAAAATTCGCAAACGGACCTTCTTTAATGCGAACCGCTTCATTTAATTCAAAATCAAAATCCAACTCAATTAAATCGACACCCATTCGTTTTAAAATTGCCGAAACTTCTTCTTCGAGAAGCGGGGTCGGTTTTGATCCAGCGCCAGCTGAACCAACGAATCCTGTTACCCCTGGCGTATTGCGGACAACGTACCAAGAATCGTCCGTCATAATCATTTCTACAAGCACATAGCCCGGGAATACTTTCTTTTTAACAACTTTCTTTTTGCCGCCCTTTGTATCTGTTTCTTCTTCTTCAGGCACGACGACACGAAAGATTTTATCTTGCATGCCCATTGACTCAACGCGCTTTTCTAAGTTCGTTTTTACTTTATTCTCATAACCTGAATACGTATGAATAACATACCAATTCTTTTCCATTAGCTGGGACGATACCGTCCTTCCCTCCCTAAACAAATCTTTTTTAGGCAAAATAAAAACCCGTTACCGGGCTTTATTTCTGTTTGTTATCTTTCATTATACCATGGATATACTAGTGCTATTCAAGTATAAAACGAACTAACTCTGAAATTCCTAAATCAACAACTGCAAAAAATACAGTGAAAAATGCAACTGTCGCTAAAACAGTAATCGTATAATTCACTAGTTCTTTTCGTTTCGGCCAGCTGACTTTTTTCATTTCGCGAACAACTTCGCGGAAAAATTTCGTTACTCGTTGCATATAAAACCCTCCAACGTCTCGGGATCATCAACTACTTCGTTTCACGGTGAATCGTATGCGCATTGCATGTTTTGCAAAACTTCTTTATTTCGAGTCGTTCATGGTGTTGCGCCATATTTTTCATCGTTGAATAATTTCTGTTTAAACATTGGCTGCACGCTAAAATTACTTTTTTGCGCATACGTTTTCCTCCGATATACTACGTCTTAAAAACTGTATCACACAATATTTTTTTATGTCAATATTATAAACGAATCCCTTGAATTTCTACATACTTTTCGAGTTTACGTTTTACGCGTTGCAATGCGTTGTCAATCGATTTCACATGGCGATTGAGTTCTTCAGAAATTTCTTGATATGATCGACCTTCCAAATAAAGAAGGAGCACTTTCCGTTCTAAATCGCTAAGCAGTTCAGTCATTTTTTCTTCAATATGATCGAACTCTTCGCGATTAATGATTAACTCTTCAGGATTTGTTATTTTCGTTCCCGAAAGAACGTCCATTAATGTACGGGCAGAATCATCTTCGTAAATCGGCTTGTCCAATGAAACATAGCAATTAAGCGGAATATGTTTTTGGCGCGTAGCCATTTTTATCGCTGTAATCATTTGTCTCGTAATGCACAGCTCGGCAAACGCCTTAAACGACGACTGCTTATCTTCTTTAAAATCTCGGATCGCTTTATATAATCCGATCATTCCTTCTTGTACAATATCTTCGCGATCTGCACCGACTAAAAAATATGAACGTGCTTTCGCTCGGACAAAATTTTTGTACTTATGAATTAAATAATCAAGCGCCTCACTATCACCTTGATGCACAAGTTCTACAATCGTTTCATCTTCTAGTTGTTCATAACGGCTTTGTTGTTTTTCATTTGCATTTGCGCTCACGCCGATCCCCCCGCCCTGCACATGGATAAAAGTATTATACAGTACATTTTTTTACAGGGTCAATCGTTCATTTTTCCCCTCTTCGCCATTTTTCGAAAATTTTTGCGACTTCATCCGTCAGAGGAATTTTTGACATCGGCTTTTTTTGTTGAATATGCTTGACGTTGCTTGAAATATTTCGCTGCACCGCATCCACCTCAATGAGTAGCTCTCGTGCTGATTTGCGCAACGCCCCTTGACCAAAAATCGCCCATTGTTCTGTATAATCTGATGTAGCCACGTATACTTTCGTCCGAACTTTTTGGAGCGACTTCGCCAATTTCTCAATATGTTCATCTGCTGTTTCATTTTCTTTTGTAAAAATGACTTCTACTTGATGATCGACATATTTTTTTGTTGTTCCTTGTACGAGGTGTGCGTCAAAAACAATAATCACTTTACAGCCGGTAAATGCTTGATACTCCGCCATTCTCTCGACAAGTCGATCGCGCGCCAAAGCTAAATCTGCATCGCGTAGTTCTCGCAATTCCGGCCAAGCACCGATGATGTTGTAGCCATCAACGATTAAAATATCCATCTTACTCACCTAATGGATGACGTTTTCGATACACCTCATACATTAACAAGCTAGCCGCAACGGAAGCATTTAACGATGTAACATGTCCAACCATCGGCAAGCGAACGAGCACATCGCACTTCTCGCGTAATAAACGGCTCATTCCTTTTCCTTCACTACCAATGACTAACGCTAACGGAATGACCCCATCTAGTTGGCGATAATCTTCATTTCCTTTTGCATCCGTTCCGAAAATCCAAACTCCTCGATCTTTCAACTCATCTACCGTTCGCGCTAAATTCGTGACACGCGCAACAGGAACATGTTCAATCGCACCCGTTGACGCTTTTGCGACGGTTGCGGTCAAACCGACCGAACGACGCTTCGGAATAATAATGCCATGAGCACCTACTGCATCAGCCGTTCGCATAATGGATCCTAAATTGTGCGGATCTTCGAGTTCGTCTAGAATGATAAAAAATGGTGCCTCTCCACGTTCTTCCGCTTTTTTAAACAAATCATCTATGTCGTAGTATCGATATGCGGCAACTTGCGCAATGACCCCTTGATGATTTCCTTCGCTTAACTGGTCCATCTTTTTTTTAGGAACGTATTGTACCGTAATCCCCATCTCTTTAGCAAGCTGGATAATCGGCTGCATTTGACCGCGTTGCGAACCTTCAGCAATCCATATTTTATTCATCTCGCGTCCGGATTTTAATGCTTCCAATACCGGGTTTTTACCGATAATGAGATCCATGCGTTACATCCCCCTTTCCTCATCATTGTGTTGTACATCAAACACCCATTGCATTAATTGATGGAGCCTCTCTTCATTCCCATTTAAAAAATGGTAGCCGATTAATGCTTCAAACCCTGTACTTTGACGATACGTTTGTACGTCTGTACTTTTTGGAATGCTCCCAGATTTTGCGTTACGTCCACGTCGGACAATGGAAATTTCTTGATCAGATAGTTGATGATGATTTAATAACGATTGCAACACTTTAGCTTGTGCTTTAGCACAAACATATGTTTTTGCTAAGTTGTGTAAATCGTTTGGCTTTACTTTTCCTAAAGCGAGGAGATGATGCCGTACGAATAACTCGTATACGGCATCACCAATGTAAGCTAACGTTAAACCGTTTAACTGTTGAAAATCTTTAATTTTAGGAAACAAATGCAGCATTGTTTTATCCTCTTCTCCATCTCGTTCCTTGTGGTGTATCTTCTAAAATGATGTTTTTCGCCTTTAGTTCATCACGAATGCGGTCAGCTAATGCAAAATCGCGATTTTTTCTTGCTTCAATTCGCTGTTGAATGAGCGTTTCAATTTCTTCATCAAGCAATTCATCTTGTTTTAAAGAAAGACCAAGTACATCAAAAAGCTGTTCAAATTGTTGTAAAAACTTTTGAATAACCGCTTGGGATGTATGCTTCTCCATCAAATATACGTTCGCTTGTTTAGCTAGTTCAAACAAAACGGCGATCCCGTTTGCTGTATTAAAATCATCATCCATTTCACGAATAAATGCATTTTTTAAATCTTCAATTTTCGTCAGCCATTGTTCATCGTTTGTCGTTAAATTTGTACTGCTTTCTAAACGATGTTTTAAATTCGCATATGCTGTCTTTAAACGTTCTAACCCACTTTTTGCACTGTCAAGCAGCGGCTGGCTATAGTTAATTGGATGACGGTAATGAACCGAAAGCATAAAGAAACGCAACACTTGCGGATCAACTTGCTTAATAATGTCATGCACTAAAATAAAGTTTCCAAGCGACTTTGACATTTTTTCGTTATCGATATTAATGTAGCCATTATGCAACCAATATTTCGCAAAAACTTTCCCTGTTAATGCTTCCGATTGAGCAATTTCATTCTCATGGTGCGGGAACGTTAAATCTTGCCCACCGGCATGAATGTCAATCGTATCTCCTAAATATTTACGCGCCATGGCTGAACATTCAATATGCCATCCTGGACGACCTTTCCCCCATGGACTATCCCAGTAAATTTCCCCTTCTTTTGCCGCTTTCCATAACGCAAAATCAAGAGGATCTTCTTTTTTCTCCCCCACTTCAATACGGGCACCTGATTTTAATTCGTCAATCGATTGATGCGATAACTTCCCGTAATCAGAGAAGCGACGTGTGCGATAATATACGTCACCATCAACTTCGTACGCATATCCTTTTTCGATGAGTTGCTCAATAAATTCAATGATCGTATCAATGTTTTCTGTCACACGTGGATGAACATCTGCCTTTTTGCAACCAAGCGCTGTAATATCTTCAAAATATGCCTCAATAAACCGCTCTGCAATAGTCGGCACGTCTTCTCCTAGTTCTCTTGCTGCTCGAATAAGCTTATCGTCTACATCGGTAAAATTAGAGACGTATTGAACTTCATACCCACGAAATTGTAAGTAGCGTCGAATAGTATCAAATACAATAGCCGGACGAGCGTTACCAATATGAATATAGTTGTATACTGTCGGGCCACATACATACATTTTTACTTTATTTGGTTCAATCGGGATAAACGGCTCCTTTTTTCGCGTTAACGTATTATACACTTGAATGCTCATGGTTCACCGTTCCTTTCTTTAGTTCTTCTAATTGTGTTTTTAGTTGCTCGATTTCTGCTTCTAACTCTTTAAAACGATCTGCAATTGGATCCGGTAAATCACAATGATTTAAATCTTTATTGACACGCACTCCATTTTGTACAACAACACGTCCTGGAATACCAACAACTGTCGAGTTCGGTGGTACATCTTTCAACACAACCGAACCTGCCCCAATTTTGCTATTCTCTCCAATAGTAATGGACCCAAGCACTTTCGCACCGGTAGCAATCAAGCAATTATCTTTAATCGTCGGATGACGTTTTCCTTTTTCTTTACCGGTTCCACCGAGTGTGACACCTTGATACACCGTTACGTTATCACCGATCTCGCACGTTTCCCCAATGACAACTCCCATGCCGTGATCGATGAAAAAGCGGCGGCCAATTTTTGCACCCGGGTGAATTTCAATACCGGTAAAAAAGCGGCTAATTTGCGAAATAAGGCGAGCTAAAAAGTAAAATTTTCGCTTATACAGCGCATGGGCAATACGATGTGCCCAAATCGCATGTAGCCCAGAATACGTTAAAATGACTTCTAAATAACTTCTTGCTGCCGGATCTTGTTCGAAAATAACTTCAATGTCTTCTTTTAATGTTTTAAACATGTTGTTCCCCCCTTTGTTATCTTCTAAATAAAAAAACGTCTCTGTGTACGATGACACAGAGACGCTTCATTGCGCGGTTCCACTCTGTTTAGCCAAAAGGCTCACTCTTGCCCTTATAACGGAAGGGAATCCGCTCCATTCTACTGCAGAACGTCTCTGGTTCGAAAGGAGGCTCCGAGGTGCATTTCAAAAGAACCAAGCATAAACCACTTCCAGCCAAGGTGGTTCTCTCTGACATGCTGATTCTTTTTACTTCTCCTCATCAACGCTTTCACCGATATGACTTACACCTATTTTATTATATAAACGAGGAAATGTTAACGGATGAATTTTGCTAATCGGGACATTACCGTTTCTTTTCCGAGCAAACGAATAGCCTCTGGAAGTTCTGGACCGTGCGTTTGCCCTGTTACCGCTACACGAATCGGCATAAATAAGTTTTTCCCTTTTTGTCCCGTTTCTTTTTGCACTGTTTTAATTGCAGCTTTAATATGATCACTATCAAACGTTGCAAGCTGCTCCACTTGCTCATAAAATGCTTTTAACACAAGCGGTACTTGCTCGCCATCTAAAACAGCCTTTGCTTCTTCATCATACTCGATTTCTTGCTTAAAGAACAACTCTGATAACTGAACAATTTCGGCACCGTAGCTCATTTGCTCTTGGTATAGCGCAATTAAATCGCGAGCCCACTGTTTTTGTTCATCGGTCATTTGTTCTGGCAAGCGCCCCGCTCGAATTAAATGAGGAAGCGATAATTCAACTAGTCGATCTAAATCAAGCTTTTTAATATATTGGTTGTTCATCCATGTCAGTTTCTGCTTATCAAACATCGATGGAGATTTTGATAAGCGAGAAACATCAAAAATGCGAATAAGTTCTTCTTTTGTGAAAATCTCCTCTTCACCTTCAGGAGACCAGCCTAATAAGGCGAAAAAGTTAAACATCGCTTCTGGTAAATATCCAAGCTCTTTATATTGGGAAACGAATTGAATAATTGATTCATCGCGCTTTGATAATTTTTTACGATTTTCATTCACAATAAGCGTTAAATGCGCGTATTTTGGTGGCTCCCAACCAAAATATTCATACACCATTAACTGTTTTGGTGTGTTCGATAAATGCTCTTCACCGCGGAATACATGTGTAATTTTCATGAGATGATCATCAATGACAACAGCGAAGTTATACGTTGGGATACCATTCGCTTTTACGATGACCCAATCACCAATATCTTTCGATTCGAAAGATACTCGACCGCGCACCATATCTTCAAATTCATATACTTTTCCTTCCGGTACTTTTAAACGAATCGTATAAGGCTTGCCTTCCGCCTCTAGCTGCTGAACTTCCTCTGTTGTTAAGTGACGGCATTTTCCGCTGTATTGTGGCGCTGCAATACCTGCCGCTTTTTGCGCCTCACGCTCTTGTTCTAACTCCTCAGGTGTACAAAAACATTTGTATGCATGTCCTTTTTCTAACAACTCGTTTGTATATTGGCGATATATGTGCAGACGCTCTGTTTGGCGATAAGGACCATATCCACCATCTTTATCTACAGATTCATCATATTCAATCCCGAGCCATTTCAAATTTTCAAGTTGTGATTGTTCGCCGCCTTCTACATTTCGCTCAATATCTGTATCTTCAATGCGGACGATAAATTTTCCGTGATGATGTCGCGCAAATAAATAGTTAAATAATGCTGTACGCGCACCACCGATATGTAAATGCCCCGTCGGACTTGGCGCATAACGCACCCTAACTTCCTGTGACATGCCATAACCTCCATCTACCTAATTTCTGTACCTCATTGTACCGTAAACGGCATACAAAATCCATCATTCATTATTTTTTTGTAACAAAACGACGGCTTGTGCTGCAATTCCTTCTTCTCTCCCTGTAAAACCAAGCTTTTCTGTCGTCGTTGCTTTTACGTTTACTTGTGAAACGTCTCCTTCTAACAACTCGGCAATTCGTTTTTGCATATTTGCAATATATGGCGCCATTTTTGGCTTTTGCGCAATAATTGTGCAGTCAACATTCACAAGCGCATATCCATGTTGGCGTACAAGGCTCCATACACGTTGTAATAAGAGCGCAGAGTCAGCATCTTTGTAAGCGTCATCTGTATCAGGGAAGTGTTTTCCAATATCTCCTTGACCGATCGCTCCTAAACACGCGTCGGCAATCGCATGGAGCAATACGTCTGCATCGGAATGTCCGAGCAACCCTTTTTCATACGGAATGTGTACTCCGCCAATAATAAGTGGACGCCCTTCAGCAAACTGATGGACATCAAACCCTTGTCCAATTCGATACATCATCGATCCCCTCTCGCACGTAAAATCGCTTCCGCAAATAATAAATCTTCTTGTGTTGTAAGTTTTATGTTCGTATATTCGCCTTCTACCACAACGACGCGATGACCGATCCGCTCAACGAGACTTGCATCGTCTGTTCCGATAAACTGTTCTTTTTTTGCTCGTTCATGGGCAGCGATAATTAATGGCATGGAAAAAGCTTGTGGCGTTTGTACAGCCCACAAGCTCGACCGATCGACCGTTTTTTCAATATGGCCATCGATCACCTGTTTCATCGTATCTTTGGCAGGAACAGCTAACACAGCTGCTCCTGTCTCTTTTGCCACTCGAACGAGTTCGTGAATTTTATTTATCGTTATAAACGGACGAGCACCATCATGAATGAGCACAATATGACCGTCATTCACCGCTTTTAATCCATTATAGACGCTTTGTTGCCTTTCTTCCCCTCCTGAAACGAGGGATTTCACTTTTTTTATTTCAAAACGATGAAGCATATGAACAAACTGCTCACGTTCTTGATCATTAATGACTAACACAATGCCTTGACAAAAATCATCTCGTTCAAATACACGTAACGTATGGATAATAACGGGTACTCCTTCAAGCTCAATAAATTGTTTATTCATTCCTGCATTCATTCGTTTTCCTTGGCCAGCTGCCGGTATAACGACATGATAATTCATTTCCCTAACTCCTAACAGCTTATAATGCTTTTTCAAGTAGCTTTAGTTTGGCAAAAATCATTCTTCCAGCCGACGTTTGTAACACGCTCGTTACAAGCACATCAACTCGTTTTCCGATATAGTCCTTCCCATCTTCTACAACGATCATCGTTCCGTCATCTAAATAAGCAACACCTTGATTTTGTTCTTTCCCATCTTTAATCACATGAACATTCAGCTCTTCCCCCGGAAGAACAATCGGTTTTACCGCGTTCGCTAAATCGTTAATATTTAGCACAGGAACATTTTGTAATTCACATACTTTATTTAAGTTGAAGTCATTTGTCACAACAACCCCTGACGTCAATTGCGCCAATTTTACAAGCTTGCTGTCGACTTCTTGAATTCCTTCAAAATCGCCTTCGTATATTTCAACGTTAATGGCTAACTCTTTTTGGATACGGTTTAAAATATCAAGCCCTCTCCGTCCGCGATTTCTTTTTAACGCATCCGAAGAATCAGCAATATGCTGCAATTCTTCTAGGACAAAACGAGGGATAACAATCGTCCCTTCCAAAAAGCCTGTTTGGCAAATATCCGCAATACGCCCGTCAATAATGACACTCGTATCTAAAATTTTTAGCGATTTTCCTTTTTTCTCCTCTTCCTCGCCACCTTTTTTCTTGCCACTTCGGTTTGGCAAAGAAAATAAGCCCATTAACTCATCGCGTTTTTTAAATCCGACTTGAAATCCTAAATACCCTAACAATAGCGTAAGAAAAATAGGTAATATCGTATTAACAAGCGGAATTTGAATAGAGTTTAATGGAATAACGACTAAAAAGGCTACAATCAATCCGAAAATTAAACCGAGACTTCCGAATAATAAATCGGTTACAGGTGCTTTCACTAACGTTTCTTCCATCCAATGAATAAGTCCAACCACATGATCGACTAACCAAAACGTGAGAAGGAATACGATGATCGCACCAACTGGGGCTGCTACATACGGGCTATCGACATAAGGAAAATCGTCTAAGTGCAACAGCTTTAACAAAGTAGGAAAGAAAATGATTCCTAACATGCCACCAGTAATTAAAAAAGATGCTTGCACAATTCGTTTTAACACGTTTTTTCACCTCCTCTATTACATTATAAACAGTTTCCAATGTTTGAAACCAATCCGAACATGATTTTTAATGATTTTTTAATGGTTTTGTTAAAATATTGGGCGATTTTTCCCTTCTCCTAATGCATAATATAGCGCTTCTTCTACGTTGACCACCCCAATAACTTCAACATCTTTTGGAATGTTCCAGCCACCGATATTGCTTTTCGGAATAATGATGCGTTGGAAGCCGAGCTTCGCAGCTTCTTGTACACGTTGTTCAATACGAGAGACGCGACGTACTTCACCTGTCAATCCGACTTCCCCAATAACGACATCCGTATGATTTGTTGGTTGATCACGGAAACTCGAAGCGATACTTACTGCAATGGCTAAGTCAATCGCAGGTTCATCTAACTTTATGCCACCAGCTACTTTTAAATAAGCATCTTGGTTTTGAAGAAGCAAACCAACTCTTTTTTCAAGCACAGCCATTAGTAAAGAAACGCGATTATGATCTATTCCTGTTGCCATTCGACGCGGCGTTCCGAAACTAGTCGGCGATACTAATGCTTGAATTTCCACTAATACCGGTCTCGTTCCTTCCATCGAAGCAACGACCGTGGATCCAGCAGCTCCTTTAGAACGCTCTTCTAAAAAAATTTCTGATGGGTTTTTTACTTCAGCTAGCCCTGCTTCTTTCATTTCGAAAATACCGATTTCATTTGTAGAACCAAATCGATTTTTCACCGCCCGTAAAATGCGATACGTATGATGACGCTCTCCTTCAAAATATAATACGGTGTCAACCATATGCTCTAAAATGCGTGGTCCAGCGAGCGCCCCTTCCTTCGTAACATGCCCAACAATAAAAATCGCAATCCCTTTCGTTTTAGCTACTCGCATCAACTCTGCTGTACATTCACGAACTTGTGAAACACTTCCTGGTGCAGATGTAATTTCTGAGCGATATATCGTTTGAATCGAGTCGATGACAACGAACGATGGTTTCATTTCATCAACAGTTTGAATAATATGCTCTAAATTTGTTTCAGACAAAACATATAAATGTTCAGCAGTTACATGTAACCGCTCAGCGCGCAACTTCGTTTGTTTTACTGATTCTTCCCCGGAAATATATAATACAGGATGGCCGTCGTTTGCGAGTTGAGCACAAATTTGCAGCAATAATGTTGATTTCCCAATACCAGGATCTCCGCCAATTAAAACAAGGGAACCTCGAACAATTCCGCCCCCGAGCACGCGATTAAACTCTGTAAACTTCGTGTCGATTCTCGGTTCTTGTGTTGTTTCTACCGTCGTAATTGATACAGGTTTGGCTGCTACCCCTTCTGTATGAACAAATAGCGCACGGTTATGTGGTTTTACTATTTCCGTTTCTTCGACCATTGCGTTCCATGAATGACAACCTGGACATTTTCCCATCCACTTCGCTGTTTCATATCCACAATGTTGACAAACGAATTTCGTTTTCCGCTTAACCATTACTCCATTCCTTTCATTATGAAAAACAAGGTATGCGTGTAAGCATACCTTGTTTTCGTTATTTTACTGTCTCTGTTGTTAACACAACAAACTGACCATCTTTTACGTCCATAACAACTTTTTGTCCGCTGCCGATCGTTCCTTTTAACAGTTCTTCAGATAAACGATCTTCAATATGTTTTTGAATCGCTCGACGCAATGGACGCGCTCCGTACTCTAAATCGTAACCTTCTTCTGCTAATTTTTCAATTGCGGCATCCGTTAATTCTAAATCGATTTGTTGTTCTTGTAGGCGTTTTTTCAATTGATCAACCATTAATGAAACAATTTCCTTCAAATGTTTCTTTTCAAGTGAATGGAAAACAATAATTTCATCAATTCGGTTTAAAAACTCCGGACGGAACGCCTTTTTCAACTCGTCCATCACTTTCCCTTTCATATCTTTGTATTGCTGGCTTTCGTCTTGCACATTAAAACCGACATATTTATTTCTTTTTAAAGCGTCAGCACCAACATTTGATGTCATAATAATGATCGTATTGCGGAAATCAACTGTGCGTCCTTTCGAATCTGTCAAACGGCCATCTTCTAACACTTGTAATAAAATGTTAAATACATCTGGATGCGCTTTTTCAATCTCATCTAATAAGATGACAGAATACGGTTTGCGACGAACTTTTTCCGTTAATTGTCCACCTTCTTCATAGCCGACGTATCCTGGAGGTGAACCGACAAGACGTGATGTCGAATGTTTCTCCATATATTCAGACATATCGATACGAATCATCGCATCTTCATCGCCAAACATCGCTTCAGCAAGCGCTCGCGCTAACTCTGTTTTTCCTACACCCGTCGGTCCGAGGAAAATAAACGAGCCAATTGGACGCTTTGGATCTTTTAATCCTGCACGAGCACGACGAACGGCTTTTGCAACAGCTTTTACTGCCTCTTCTTGCCCGATGACACGAGAATGTAAAATTTCCTCTAACTTTAATAATCGTTCTGTTTCTGTTTGAGCTAATTTAGATACCGGAATTCCCGTCCAACTTGATACAACAGCTGCAATATCTTCTACAGTCACTTCAGAGTTTTCTTGACCTTGTTTCTCTTTCCATGCCCGCTTCGTTTCTTCAAGTTGTTCGCGCAATTTTTGTTCTGCATCTCGTAATGATGCTGCTTTTTCAAACTCTTGACTTTGCACAGCTGCATCTTTTTCTTTGCGAATTTCCTCAAGTTTTTGTTCAAGCTCTTTTAAATTTGGTGGTGTCGTAAACGAACGTAAGCGTACTTTCGAGCAAGCTTCGTCAATTAAATCAATTGCTTTATCTGGTAAAAATCGATCCGAAATATAGCGGTCTGAAAGCTTTACTGCCTGCTCAATCGCCTCATCTGAAATAGAAACGCGATGGTGAGCTTCGTAACGATCTCGCAAACCTTTTAAAATTTGAATAGATTCCTCAACCGTTGGTTCCCCAACGTGAATTGGTTGGAAACGTCTTTCTAATGCTGCGTCTTTTTCAATATATTTTCGGTATTCATCTAATGTTGTTGCCCCGATGCATTGTAATTCTCCGCGAGCAAGAGAAGGTTTTAAAATATTTGATGCATCAATAGCCCCTTCCGCACCGCCTGCTCCGATGAGCGTATGCAATTCGTCAATAAACAAAATGATGTTGCCAGCCTGGCGAATTTCATCCATTACTTTTTTCAAACGATCTTCAAATTCCCCACGATATTTTGTTCCTGCAACGACTGTTCCCATATCAAGCGTCATGACACGCTTATCGCGAAGCGTCTCTGGCACTTCGTTATTGACAATTTGTTGAGCTAGTCCTTCGGCAATAGCCGTTTTCCCTACACCTGGCTCTCCGATTAAAACAGGATTATTTTTCGTCCGGCGACTTAACACTTCAATGACACGTTGAATTTCTTTACTTCTTCCAATCACAGGGTCTAAACCGCCTTCACGTGCAATGGCTGTTAAATCACGTGCTAAACTGTCTAGTGTCGGCGTGTTCGCATGCGTGGTTCCCCCATGATGCCCTGATGCCGATTCATTGCTTCCTAATAATTGAAGCACTTGCTGACGAGCTTTATTTAGGCTTACTCCTAAATTATTTAAAACACGTGCAGCAACACCTTCTCCTTCACGAATAAGTCCAAGTAAAATATGCTCTGTTCCAACGTACGAATGTCCAAGCTTTCTAGCTTCATCCATAGACAATTCAATCACTTTTTTTGCACGAGGCGTATAATGAATCGTTTGTCCTACTTCGTTTCCACGTCCAATGAGTGATTCTACTTCTTTTTGAATTTTATCTGGTCCTAATCCAAGCGCCATAAGCGCTTTTGCTGCAATTCCTTCCCCTTCGCGAATTAAGCCGAGCAAAATGTGCTCTGTTCCAATATTGTTATGTCCCAAACGAACTGCTTCTTCTTGTGCTAGTGCTAACACTTTTTGTGCTCGCTCTGTAAAACGTCCGAACATCATTCTTATCAACCTCCTTTAATTTACTTCCATTGGTATAATCGTTCACGAATGAGTGATGCGCGGCGAACATCTCGCTCTTGCGGACGCAACGCACCACCTGCATATTTTTGTAAGAAACCGGGCTGCGTCAAAATCATTAGCTCTGTTAAAATCGTTTTTGGCACGTTCGTAATATACCCTAAATCAATACCTAATCGTACATCAGATAAACATTGTGCCGCTTCTTTTGAACCGATGATTCGACTATTCGTTAACACACCGTAAGAACGATATACCCTATCTTCTAATTGTATGTTAGAAGTTTTGACTAATGCCTCACGCGCCATTCGCTCTTGTTCAATTAATTGACGAACAACTCCTGTTAAATCTTCGACAATATCTTCTTCACTTTTTCCTAATGTAATTTGATTTGATATTTGAAAAATATTCCCTAATGCTTCACTGCCTTCTCCATACGTGCCACGAACAACTAAACCAAGCTGATTAATAGCTGGAATTACTTGAT
Organism: Anoxybacillus sp. ST70; assembly: GCF_019553625.1. NCBI lineage: Bacteria > Bacillati > Bacillota > Bacilli > Caryophanales > Anoxybacillaceae > Anoxybacillus > Anoxybacillus sp. ST70. Next base: position 1,898 of record NZ_JAHZOF010000012.1, on the reverse strand, counting down.
TTATTTGTTGTGTTAATACAAGTCCTGGTAAATGCATCATAACGGATGCACGTAATCCCGTTCCGACGTTTGTTGGGCAACTAGTTAAATATCCGTATTTTTCATCAAAAGCATAGTCGACATGTTGTTCAATCCAGTCGTCTAAAGCGTTAGCCATTTTTAACGCTTCTTTTAATTGAAAACCTGCAAACAAACATTGAATGCGAATATGATCTTCCTCATTGATCATAATGCTTGCTTCTTCTTGTTCCGATAATAAACATGCACCAAATGTACAATCTTCAGCTAAATGAGGACTAATCAAATGTTTTTCGACTAACACACGCTTTTCAATCGATTGTAACTCATTCATTTTTAATAAGAAAAAGGGGCCGATATGACCGAGACGTCTTTGTGAAAATAACTGTTCAAATAACTGAACAATTTGCATCGCTTCTTCATTTGTAAATACGGTCGGGAACGAGTATTGTTTCATGTTTCTCGCTAGACGAATGCGACTACTTAATACAATGTCAGAGTCTGGACCTTCTTCGTTCATCCATGGGCTGAGAGCGCGTTGGAAAAATACATATTCATTCATATCAAGCGCCCCCTTCTGCGTTTAATTTTGTCTCAAGCTCCCGAATTTGATCACGCACTTCAGCGGCTTTTTCGAACTGTTCTTTAGCAATAAGCTCCTGTAACATTTGTTTTAACTGTCCAATTTGTTTACGAACATATAATGTCCCACCGACCCGCTTCGGAATTTTCCCTTCATGGGCTACATGCCCGCCATGCAATCTTCGAAAAATAGGTGGCAAATGGGTACGAAACGTCTCATAGCAACTCGCACAACCAAAGCGACCAACTTTCACAAATTGGGCATATGTCATTTTGCAATGCTCGCATTGTAATATATGCTCATTATGAAAAGAGGGCGCTTTTGGTTCTTTTAATGACGCATCCATATTTAATAATCCTGCAATTAAATTGTTAATGGAAAAAGCGCCTTGATGAGGGAACATAAACATTTCACCTTTTTCATGCGCACATTGTTCACAAAGATGAATTTCTGTTTTTTCCCCATTCACAATTTTAGTAAAATGAAGCGTCGCTGGCCGTTGATTGCATTCTTGACATATCAAATGATTCACCCTCTTTACATATACTTTAGCGATGTCAGCATCGCTTTTAATATGCGGGCACGCAGTTCATCACGATGAGGAAGGTCAATAGATAAAACTGCGCGATCAATAATGCTTAACATCATATTCGCTTCCCGCTCCGAAATTACCTTTTCATCTAACAATCGTTGAATAATATGCTCTCCATTCGTCTGACTAATTCGGTCGCGAACGATGGACAATAAATGGTCAATGAGCTGAGAAGCATTTTGGGCTTTCACTTTCATAATACGAATATAACCGCCACCGCCGCGTTTACTTTCAACAATATATCCTCTCTCTAACGTAAAACGTGTATTAATGACATAGTTAATTTGCGAAGGAACACACTGAAATTTATCCGCAATTTCACTTCGTTTAATCTCGACGATATCTTTTCCGCTCATATTTAATACTTGCTTTAAATATTGCTCAATGACATCAGAGATATTCCTCACATAATCCCTCCTCTGCCAGTTGACTTTGACTATATTTGACTTTAATTTTAATATATACGGAATTCTGCAAAAATGCAAGAATCCCTTCTTTTCTTCTCATATATTTTACCCACTGCATTCAATCAATAAAACAAAAAAGACCAAGACAATTTTTGTCTTGGTCTTCTCTTTGCCCGGCAACGTCCTACTCTCGCAGGCGGTGTCCCGCCAACTACCATCGGCGCTGGAGAGCTTAACTTCCGTGTTCGGGATGGGAACGGGTGTGACCTCTCCGCCATCGTCACCGAGCAATATGATG
>NZ_JAHZOF010000011.1:0-61876 GCF_019553625.1 Anoxybacillus sp. ST70 | reverse complement strand
CATCGCGTCAAGCGAGTAAGATCCCTTGAAGATGACAAGGTAGATAGGTCCGAGGTGGAAGCGTGGCGACACGTGCAGCTGACGGATACTAATCGATCGAGGACTTAACTAAACACACAAGAAAAGCAGAGAACGGTTCTTGACGTAGTCAAGAAAACATCCGAACCCCTGTTATCTAGTTTTGAAGGAATAAAAAAATGCTTGACAACAAAAAATATTCCTTTATAATAACATTTGTCTAAAGCATGTTTGCTCGGTGACGATGGCGGAGAGGTCACACCCGTTCCCATCCCGAACACGGAAGTTAAGCTCTCCAGCGCCGATGGTAGTTGGCGGGACACCGCCTGCGAGAGTAGGACGTTGCCGGGCAAGATGATATATTATTCCGCAGTAGCTCAGTGGTAGAGCACTCGGCTGTTAACCGAGCGGTCGTAGGTTCGAATCCTACCTGCGGAGCCAGTGCTTCCATAGCTCAGTTGGTAGAGCACTTCCATGGTAAGGAAGAGGTCACCGGTTCAAGCCCGGTTGGAAGCTTGTGTGTCGTATGTTGGCCCGTTGGTCAAGTGGTTAAGACACCGCCCTTTCACGGCGGTAACACGGGTTCGAATCCCGTACGGGTCATCTTTTATGGAGGATTAGCTCAGCTGGGAGAGCACTTGCCTTACAAGCAAGGGGTCGGCGGTTCGATCCCGTCATCCTCCACCATATGCCGGCTTAGCTCAATTGGTAGAGCAACTGACTTGTAATCAGTAGGTTGCGGGTTCAAGTCCTGCAGCCGGCACCATCTGCGGAGGGGTAGCGAAGTGGCTAAACGCGGCGGACTGTAAATCCGCTCCCTTTGGGTTCGGCGGTTCGAATCCGTCCCCCTCCACCATGATTGTTTTTAATCGATGGGCTATAGCCAAGCGGTAAGGCAACGGACTTTGACTCCGTGATGCGCTGGTTCGAATCCAGCTAGCCCAGCCATTGATGTAATGAGCCATTAGCTCAGTAGGTAGAGCATCTGACTTTTAATCAGAGGGTCGGAGGTTCGAGTCCTCCATGGCTCACTGTTTGCGGAAGTAGTTCAGTGGTAGAACACCACCTTGCCAAGGTGGGGGTCGCGGGTTCGAGTCCCGTCTTCCGCTCCATGGGGCCTTAGCTCAGCTGGGAGAGCGCCTGCTTTGCACGCAGGAGGTCATCGGTTCGATCCCGATAGGCTCCATCTTATCGAAACCTTAGGGAATGTACCTAAGGTTTTTTTCTGTTTTTCATAGAATAAATATTCAAAAAGTTGTCGAGTTGAGCCAACTGTTTCTCCTCATGTACAATAAACAACAGATGCAACGAGGGGAGGAGATCGAGATGAACATTTCGATTATTGGAGTGCCAATGGATTTAGGACAAACACGCCGCGGTGTTGATATGGGGCCAAGCGCCATTCGTTATGCTGGCGTAGTGGAACGTTTAGAAAGCTTAAATCATGATATTGAAGATTTAGGAGATATTCAAATTGGTCGTGCCGAGCGCGTCCAAGATGTGACGAATCCAAAATTAAGAAATTTGAAAGCGGTTGCTGAAGCAAATGAAAAACTTGCTTCTGCGGTCGATGAAGTTGTAACAAGAGGTCGTTTTCCGCTTGTACTTGGTGGCGATCATAGTATTGCGATCGGGACGCTTGCAGGAGTAGCTAAACATTATAAAAACTTAGGTGTTATTTGGTATGATGCGCATGGAGATTTGAATACGGAGGAAACGTCGCCTTCTGGAAATATTCACGGTATGCCGCTCGCTGCAAGTTTAGGGCTTGGCCATCCGGCTTTAACGATGATCGGTGGATATAGTCCAAAAGTGAAGCCAGAAAACATTGTAATTATCGGTGCTCGTGCACTTGATGAAGGGGAAAAACAATTAATTAAAGAAAAAGGAATTAAAATATATACGATGCATGAAGTCGATCGTCTGGGCATGACAAAAGTGATGGAAGAGACAATCGCCTATTTAAAAGAGCGGACAGACGGTGTCCACTTGTCTCTTGACTTAGATGGTCTCGATCCACATGATGCACCGGGAGTTGGCACACCGGTAATTGGTGGACTGACATATCGTGAAAGCCATTTAGCGATGGAAATGTTAGCTGAAGCTCAAATCATCACTTCAGCGGAATTTGTTGAAGTCAATCCGATTTTAGATGAGCGGAATAAAACAGCTGCAACCGCTGTTGCTTTAATGGGATCATTGTTTGGTGAGAAGCTTGTATGAGAGGTGGCATGATGCCCCTCTCCATTTTTTTAAAAATATTAACATATTCGTTGCGATTTATGGAACTTTGCTTTATGTTATTCGTATAAAATAGTAGCCCCCATGCGGAGGTAAATATGGAATGGACATGTTTATTAAACAACGCATTAAAGCGATTAAAAAAGGAGATCAAAGCGCGTTTGCAGATATTGTCGAAATGTACAAGGATAAAATTTATCAACTGTGCTATCGCATGTTAGGAAATCGTCATGAAGCAGAAGATGCTACACAAGAAGCGTTCATTCGGGCGTATGTCAACATTCATACATACGATCCGACAATGAAGTTTTCTTCTTGGTTATATCGCATTGCGACGAATTTATCGATTGATCGCATGCGTAAAAAAAAGCCCGATGTTTATTTAGATGCAGAAGTGTCAGGGACAGACGGATTAACGATGTACTCGCAGCTTGCAGATGAAGGAGCTTCTCCGGAAGATGCGTTAGAAAGCTTAGAGTTACAACAAATGGTACAAGAAGCGATTTTAAAGCTACCAGAAAAATATCGCACTGTCATCGTCTTAAAATATATTGACGAGCTATCACTGCAAGAAATTAGTGACATTTTAAATTTGCCAATTGGTACAGTGAAAACGCGTATTCATCGTGGTCGTGAAGCATTGCGTAAACATTTAGGCCATTTATGATGGAAAAGGAGTGAGACAGATGCCATGCTCTGAAAAAATCGTTCAATGGATGCATGATTACTTAGACGGAGACATTCAAAAAGAAGAAGAGCAACGATTGCGCAGCCATATTCAACAATGTGAAGCATGTCGAGAGCATTTTTATGCATTGGAAAAAACGGTGGCGTTTGTCGAAAATGTCTCCCACTTTACCCCTTCAGACGATTTCGTTAAAAAAGTGATGTATAATTTACCTCGTGAAAAACGGCGTGTGCGTTGGAAACGATGGTTTACTCATCATCCGTTTTTGACTGCCGCCTCGTTGTTCCTTTTGCTAAGCACGAGCAGTTTATGGGCAGTTTGGCAAGAGGATAATGAATTTTCGTTTTCTAAACAAGAACATTTAATTGTTCAAAATCATACGGTCATCGTACCAGAAGGGAAAGTTGTTGAAGGGGATATTGTTGTCCGAAACGGCGATATTAAAATTGAAGGAGAAGTGCACGGCAATGTGACGGTCATTAACGGCCATAAATATTTAGCTTCTGCTGGCGAAGTTACTGGACAAATTGAAGAAGTTAATGAAGTATTTGATTGGATTTGGTATAATGTAAAAAGAGTCGGTTACAATATCGCCAAAACATTAACGAAATAGCCATCCATATTGATGGCTTTTTTACATGTGAGAGCAATTAGAATGAGTGAAGGAAGTGTAAGAATGCCATTTGGAGAGCTCCCGACATTTGTAAATTACCTCATTAAGTTTGTAGACATTCTCGTTGTCTGGTTCGTCATTTACAAGCTGATTATGGTTGTGCGCGGTACGAAAGCCATACAACTGCTTAAAGGAATTATTGTCATCATTCTCGTCCGAATTGTAAGTAGCTTTATCGGATTAAGCACATTGCAATGGTTGATGGATCAAGCGATCACATGGGGTTTTTTAGCTATTATTATCATTTTTCAACCGGAGCTACGCCGAGCGCTCGAACAGCTCGGAAGGGGTAAATTGTTTTCGCGAAGCACGACGCCTGAAGAGGAAGAACAAACGCATATGATAGAGGCTATTATAAAAGCAACAGAGTATATGGCCAAACGGCGAATTGGAGCTCTTATTTCTATTGAAAGAGAAACAGGAATGGGCGATTATATTGAAACTGGCATTCCGTTACAAGCACATGTTTCATCAGAGCTACTGATTAACATTTTTATTCCGAATACCCCGCTTCACGATGGGGCTGTCATTATTCAAAAAAATCAAATTGCTGCCGCATCTTGTTATTTGCCGCTGTCGGAAAGCCCGTTTATTTCTAAAGAACTTGGCACAAGGCATCGCGCTGCATTAGGTATTAGTGAAGTGACAGACAGCATTACCGTCGTTGTGTCTGAGGAAACGGGAGCGGTTTCTGTCACGAAAAATGGGGAGCTTTACCGCGACTTAAAGTTAGATGTATTGCGAGAATTGCTGACGAAAGAGCTCGTTCAACCGAAGACAACTTCTTCATCTCGTTGGCAGTGGAGGGCGAAAAAAAGTGGATAAATGGATGAATAGCCCATGGTTTATACGCATTTTTTCTTTGTTGCTAGCGCTTATGATTTACGTTTCTGTGAATATTGAAACACAATCAAACAGCACGTCAAGAAATACGGTCGGTCAAACCGATGTCGAAACAGTGACGGACGTTCCCGTCGTCGCATATTACGATCAAGAAAACCTTGTTGTTTCTGGTATCCCACAATCGGTGAATGTCATGCTTGAGGGGCCGAAAAGCATCGTTACGCCAACGAAGTTGCAACGAGATTTTGAAGTATATGTTGATTTATCTAAACTGCCAATTGGTAAGCATACAGTTCCTGTGAAATACCGAAATATTTCTGAAAAGTTACGCGTTACTATTGATCCAGCGACAATTACTGTGACGATTGACGAGCGTGTGTCAAAAGATTTTTCTGTGGAAGTCGATTTTATTAATAAATCACAAATTGCAGACGGTTATTCACCGGAACAACCAATTGTGAAGCCAAATATTGTGAAGGTGACAGGGGCAAAAACGCTAATTGACAAAGTTGCGTTAGTAAAGGCACGTGTTGACTTAAAAGGAGTCGAAGAAACGATTGAGCGAGAGTCGAAAGTGACGGTGTATGACAAAGAAGGAAATGTGTTGTCTCTTGATGTGGAACCGTCTATTGTTGATATTACTGTGCCAATTAAAAGTCCAAGCAAAACAGTTCCATTAAAAATTGATCGAAAAGGAACGCTACGGGAAGGATTAAGCATTAGTAAAATGGAAGTGATTCCGAGCGAAGTTACAATTTTTGGACAAAAAGCAAAAATTGACGACATCGAATTTATTAGCGGCATTGAAGTCGATTTAAGCGATATTACAGGCAATACAACTTTACAAGTCGATGTGCCTGTACCAAAAGGAGTAAAAGCTGTAGATCCAGCAAAAGTTACAATTTTAATTGAAGTGGAGCAAGAAAAAGAGAGAACGTTTGGTCAAGTTCCAATTGAAGTGATTGGACTAAACGATGCATACAAGGCAGAATTTATCGATCCTGCCGATGGAAATATTGCGCTAACTGCTTTAGGAGCTCAAAGTGTACTGAATGCTATTCAGTTGAAAGATATTGAGGTATACTTAAACGTTAGTGAATTAGGCATTGGAGAACATGACGTTCCAATTGAAGTCAATGGACCTCAAAATGTTCGATGGAGACTACCACAAAAAGAAGCAACGATTCGTATCACAAGAAATGAGTAACTATAAAAGGAGCGATAGCATGGGTAAGTATTTTGGAACAGACGGTGTGCGAGGGATTGCCAATAGCGAATTAACGCCAGAATTAGCTTTTAAAATTGGCCGTTTTGGTGGCTACGTATTAACAAAAGATAAAGAACGTCCGAAAGTGCTAATCGGGCGCGATACGCGCATTTCTGGTCATATGCTGGAAGGAGCGCTAGTGGCAGGACTGCTTTCCATTGGGGCAGAAGTGATGCGCCTCGGTGTTATTTCTACACCGGGCGTCGCATATTTAACAAAAGCGTTAGGCGCACAAGCAGGGGTTATGATCTCTGCTTCGCATAACCCTGTCCAAGATAATGGGATTAAGTTTTTTGGACCAGATGGTTTTAAACTTTCTGATGAACAAGAGTTAGAAATTGAAGCGCTTCTCGATAGTGAACAAGATACGTTACCACGCCCGATCGGCAAAGATTTAGGGCAAGTAAACGATTATTTTGAAGGCGGACAAAAATATTTACAATATTTAAAGCAAACGGTGGACGAAGATTTTTCAGGCATTCACGTTGCGCTTGATTGTGCGCACGGTGCGACGTCGTCATTAGCGACACATTTATTTGCTGATTTAGATGCCGATGTGTCTACGATGGGCGCATCTCCAAACGGATTAAACATTAACGAAGGTGTCGGTTCGACACATCCAGAGGCGTTGGCTGCGTTTGTGAAGGAAAAAGGAGCAGATGTAGGTTTAGCGTTCGATGGCGATGGCGACCGATTAATTGCGGTTGATGAAAACGGTCAAATCGTTGATGGCGATCAAATTATGTACATTTGCGCAAAATATTTACACGAACAAGGTCGCTTGAAACATCAAACGGTCGTTTCGACGGTGATGAGCAACCTTGGTTTTTATAAAGCGCTTGAAGCACAAGGAATCAAAAGCGTACAAACAGCAGTTGGCGACCGTTACGTCGTCGAAGAAATGAAAAAGAACGGCTACAATTTAGGTGGAGAACAATCGGGGCATATTATTTTCCTCGATTACAATACGACAGGCGACGGGTTACTGACGGCGTTACAGCTTGTCAACATTATGAAAATGACGAAAAAGCCGCTTTCTGAGCTAGCGGGGGAAATGAAAAAATATCCACAAAAATTAGTGAATGTGAAAGTAACAGACAAACATGAGGCGATTGCGAATGAAGAGGTGCAGCGTGTCATTCGCGAAGTAGAAGAGGAGATGGCTGGAAACGGCCGCATTCTCGTTCGTCCGTCTGGTACGGAGCCGCTCGTTCGCGTGATGGCAGAAGCGCCAACAAACGAACTTTGCGATCAATACGTCGAGCGCATTGCGTCTGTTATTCGCGAACGCTTTGGCGCATAATGATATGCTCGGTAAACGATATGCATAAATGGAACCATTTATTCCATTTATGCATATTTTGTTTAAAGATAAGAAATAAAATTTGAGGTATATGTCTAGCTCCAAGCGCCATCGGCTCGAGTCGCTCCGCCCCACACTGCGGCGGCGACAGCCTCCTCGGTGGGGCTTGTGCGCTCTTCGCCGATAGGCGGGCGCTTTGCGCTTTTCTTATACAGGGGGAAGCGATACACATTGACGTTTGCCTCTTTGTTGTTGTAAACTATTGTTGTTTGACATCTTACATGAAAGGAGGATAGCGGAAAACAACTGTATAAAAGCGCCTGGACTAAGCTTTGGACGGGAAAAAAGCTTAGTTGACGAGGAGGAGGTTTATCGAGTGTTCGGCGGATGCCTCCCGGCTGATGCGATGACAGCCGCAAGTTCTTTCTTAAAACAAAGAGGCGACTCTTTGCACAAAGGAAAGAACGTTCATCGCCATTTCATCAATTATTTAAGGGGCAAGAGCCCCTTCTTGCCCCTATGATTAGGGAGGACTTGTTATGTGCGGAATCGTTGGTTATATTGGTGAACAACCATCAAAAGAAATTTTATTGTACGGATTAGAAAAGTTAGAATACCGTGGCTATGACTCTGCGGGGATTGCTTTACTAAACGAAACAGGAGTACATGTGTTTAAAGAAAAAGGACGAATTGCTGATTTGCGTGCGATTGTCGCAGAAGATGTAGACGCACCGCTTGGCATCGGTCATACACGTTGGGCAACACATGGCGTACCGAACCGCGTCAACGCCCATCCACACCAAAGTGCATCAGGCCGCTTTACGCTTGTGCACAATGGGGTAATTGAAAACTACGAGTTGTTAAAACGTGATTATTTAGCGCACGTGTCGTTTAAAAGTGATACCGATACAGAAGTCATTGTGCAGTTAATTGAAACGTTTGTAAACGACGGATTATCGGTAGAAGAAGCGTTTCGTAAGGCGCTTTCGTTATTGAAGGGTTCATATGCGATTGCTTTAATTGATGCAGAAAATGATGGTGTCATTTATGCGGCGAAAAACAAAAGCCCGCTTTTAGCTGGATTAGGCGAAGGATTTAATGTAGTCGCCAGCGACGCATTAGCGATGTTACAAGTGACAAATCAATATGTTGAGCTCATGGATAAAGAAATTGTCATTGTCACAAAAGAAAGTGTGACAATTAAAAAGTTAAATGGTGAAGTAGTAGAGCGTGCACCATATGTAGCGGAATTGGATGCAAGCGACATTGAAAAAGGAACATATCCTTACTACATGTTAAAAGAAATTGACGAACAGCCGCTCGTCATTCGCCGTTTAATTGAAAAATATCGCAACGAACAAGGCGAATTGGCGATTGACGAAGAAATCGTGCAAGCAGTGAATGAAGCGGATCGTTTATACATCGTCGCTTGCGGCACGAGCTATCATGCTGGTTTAGTCGGTAAACAATTGATTGAAAACTGGGCGAAAATCCCTGTTGAAGTGCATATCGCCAGCGAGTTTTCTTACAACATGCCGCTTTTATCGGAAAAACCGTTATTTATTTATATTTCACAAAGTGGAGAAACAGCGGACAGCCGCGCGGTACTTGTGCGCACGAAAGAGCTTGGCTATAAATCGTTAACGATTACGAACGTACCAGGTTCGACATTATCGCGCGAGGCAGACTATACGCTTCTTCTTCATGCAGGGCCGGAAATCGCGGTTGCATCAACGAAAGCATATACAGCACAAATTGCGGTGCTTGCCATGTTAGCTGCGGTAGCTGCTAAAGCGAAAGGAATGGCGCTAGATGTTGATGTGACGAAAGAGCTTGGCATTGTTGCAAATGCGATGGAAGCACTTTGCGATGCAAAACATGAAATGGAACAAATTGCGCGCGAGTATTTAGCGACAACACGCAACTGCTTCTTCATCGGTCGCGCCGTTGACTATTATGTTGTATTAGAAGGCGCATTAAAGCTAAAAGAAATTTCTTATATTCAAGCAGAAGGATTTGCAGGTGGAGAATTGAAGCACGGCACAATCGCCTTAATTGAAAACGGCACACCAGTGATTGCCCTAGCGACACAAGAACATGTCAACTTAAGCATTCGCGGGAACGTAAAAGAAGTTGTCGCTCGCGGCGCAAATCCGTGCATCATCTCGATGAAAGGATTAGACATGGAAGACGATCGTTTCGTCATCCCAGCCGTTCATCCGATGCTCACACCGCTTGTGTCTGTCGTGCCATTGCAATTAATTGCTTACTATGCAGCATTACACCGTGGCTGCGACGTCGACAAACCGCGCAACTTAGCGAAATCTGTAACGGTGGAGTAAAGCGTAGAATTGAGTAATAAAAAACACACGTCATAGATTACCTGTATGTAATCGGACGTGTGTTTTTTCATGTAAATATTTTATGCCTTATTGTTTCGTTTGTTTTGCTGATACAATTGTACGATTTGTTCCTCCTGTTCACGAATGATGACTTTCGGAACAGGGGTCGGTTTTTTATTTTGATCGATGGCGACCATTGTTAAAAAGCATGTGGTTGTTAAGTGATGTTCGCCTGTAAATAAATCTTCTGTTTCGACTTTGACGAATACTTTCATGGATGTGCGTCCGGTTGAGTAGACGAATGCTTCGAGTTTTAAAATATCGCCTACTTTCGCGGATGAAATGAAATCAACTTTGTCGATCGAAACGGTGACGACTGCTTTTCGCGCATGGCGCATGGCGGATATTGCCGCAATTTCATCAATATACGCTAAAACCGTACCGCCAAAAATCGTGCCGAGATGGTTCGTATCAGAAGGCAATACGAGCCGTGTTTGAATCGTTTTCGACTGCTCGACGCTCACTTCCATGCTTTCATCCCTCCATAAGCCAAGAGTTGCTGGCGATATTCGTGTGCGGCTTCCACCATCGCTTTGAGTGCATCGATAGCTTCTTTTTCTTTTCGCGTTTTTAATCCACAATCGGGATTGACCCAAAATTGTTCTGGACGAAGAACGCGAAGTGCCCGTTCGATTTGCTCACGTATTTCTTCTTTTGTCGGAATGCGCGGACTATGAATGTCATACACCCCTAAGCCAATTTCCTTTTGATACTCATATGTTTCAAATGATGAAACAAGTTCACCGTGGCTTCGCGACGATTCAATGGAGATGACATCCGCATCAAGCTCATCAATGATATGCATCATATGTTCAAACTGGGAATAGCACATATGTGTATGAATTTGCGTTTCCTCTTTCACCGATGAGGTAGCGAGACGAAACGCCATAACGGCATCTTCCCAATATGATGCATGTTTCTCTTTTTTGAGCGGTAATCCTTCCCGTAACGCTGGCTCATCGACTTGAATGATGCGTATGCCTTCCTTTTCTAACTGCAATACTTCCTCACGAATGGCGAGAGCGAGCTGCATCAGCACATGTTTTCGTGAAATATCGTCGCGAACGAACGACCAGTTTAAAATGGTCACAGGACCTGTCAGCATTCCTTTAACAGGTTTATTCGTCAGCGACTGAGCATACACGGTTTCTTCTACGGTCATCGGTTGTTGATAGGCAATATGGCTAAAAATAATGGGTGGACGAACACAACGTGATCCGTATGATTGTACCCAACCGTTTGTTGTGCATGCCATTCCTTGTAATTTTTCACCGAAAAATTCAACCATATCTGTGCGTTCAAATTCGCCGTGAACAAGTACATCAAGCTGTAGCTGTTCTTGAATCTTGATCCATTTTGCAATTTCTTTCTTTATAAACGACTTGTATTGGTTATCGTTCCATTCGCCTTTTTTCCACCTCATCCGAGCTTGGCGCACGTCGTTTGTTTGCGGGAAGCTGCCAATCGTCGTTGTCGGCAATAGTGGAAGCTGCAAATGTGCTTGTTGTGCTTTTTTTCTTTCGTTGTAAGGTGTTCGGCTTAACGGAACGGTGGTGATGTCGTTTGTTTGTTCTTGTTGTTGGCGGAACTTAGTGAAATAAGCGTTTGTTTGCTCATCGTATTTGATTAGGTCGTCGATTGTTGCGTTTCCTTTCATATATTCTGTAAGCATACGTATTTCATCTAATTTTTCATCGGCAAATGATAAAGCCCCAGCAAGCTCCGTTGGCAAGGCATGTTCATGTTTTGTCGTGACAGGGACGTGCAGTAAGCTACAAGACGGTTGAATGATGAGCTGTTCAGCAACGCCTGCTAAATGATGAAGGAGCGTTGCTTTTTGTGCAAGCGAGCTTTTCCATACATTGCGACCGTCTACAATCCCAGCAACTAATATTTTATCTTTTGGAAATCCGTGTATGTTTATATGTTTGACGTTTTCGCCATCGTCATGCACGAAATCAAGCCCAATGCCTGCGACAGGTAAAGCAACGATTTCACGATAATGCGATACGCTATCAAAATATGTTTGTAAAATAAGGTTTATATTTGGTACATCGTGATGAAAAACTTCATATACATCACGAAATGCATCGACTATATCGTCATCTATATGTTGAACGAGAATCGGTTCATCAATTTGTACTAATGACACGCCCGCTTCGCTTAGTTGTTTGAATAATTCCACATAAACTGGAACTAACTGGGCGAGATGTTTGCGCCACTCATTTCGTTCGTATTGTTTAGAAAGCAAAAGAAATGTAATCGGTCCAAGCAATACAGGTTTTGTTTCAATATGGAATGTTTCTTTTATTAGTTTGTATTCTTTTAATAGCTGATTTTCTACTAATTTCGGCTTCGTTTGCCCGATTTCAGGCACGATGTAATGGTAATTTGTATTAAACCATTTCGTCATTTCCAAAGCATGTTGTCCATTTGTGCCGCGTGCCATCGCAAAATATTGTTCGAGCGCATTGTCTATTTGTTGAAATCGTTCTGGAATATACCCGAACATAAATGCTGTATCTAACACGTGATCGTATAAAGAAAAATCCCCGATTGGAATGAGGTCGATTCCTTTCTCTACTTGTTTACGAATCGAATCAAGTCGAATGTGTTCCATCGTTTCTATGAATTGCTGTTCGTTGATTTGCCCATTCCAAAAAGATTCTAACGCTTTTTTCCATTCTCTTTTCTCACCAATGCGCGGATATCCTACATTTGAACTACGGATGAACAAGTTAAGCACCTCCAGTTATTTATATCCCAATCAAGCGAAAAAGCCCTCTTCCAAGCAGAAGGAGGGCATAGCTAGCTCGTATTGAGATACATGAAGTGCCTCAAGATCATATGTCCTCACTCCTCCCTATGACGCGTAGGTCGTAAGTGCATACAACAGGCAGGTCTCCTGACTTAGCTTCATCGCTGTTTATCTCCTTCCCATTTCGCATGAAACAGTGGATTGTGATAAACAACTCTGCATCACAGTGGCGCGACCGTGTTGGATTTTCACCAAACTTCCCTTTTAAGATTCACAGCATCTGTGAACCACCTGTTGCGTGAACTTATTATTTTATTGTATAAAATTCAGAATAAACGAACTTTTTGTTTTTTTCAACCGAAATATTTTTTCCCGTTGTTTTTAGAGATGTGGTATTATAAATGGGGATATTTTTCTTTTAAGTTAATATTGATATTTTATTGATAATTTTATGTTAAGAAGTATTGATTTTTTTGTTAAAGTTTTAAATGTATAAGATTAAATTATTTCAAACAAAACAAATTAGCTCATCACTACAATAGGTACTTGAAAAGCCGAGGATTTTCTTGTGCCGCCGTGTACGATATTTACTGATTTTCCCTTATAAGTACAAAGAAGGTTTGTCGTTTATTGAGACAATGTCCAGAGAAGCTGATGGAGGAAGAACGTCAAATCGTACGAGAATAGTGTAATGAAAGCGATGACTGAAAGTCTGTCTACCAATCGCTCCAACATTTTCGCTATGTGTCCAAAAGCCGAGACGAGCAGCAGGCGAAACGACGTTTGGAGGTTTGGATTCATGGGTATTCGTTTTGTCCTTGTTCGGTTGTGCGTGCCATCACAAAATCACGCGTCAAACGAACAGACGAAATCATATCGTGCATTTTATCGCCTTATTCGAATGGAAAATGGAGGGGATGAATAACACGATCAAGCTGATGAAACATCGAGGATATGGATACAGAAATATCCAACGTTTTGCATTGCGGGTTTGGTTAGAAACAGCTAACATACTTTAATGGCTTGTGCAAGTACATATTTTTGTGATGAACTAAATAATTAATAAAGGAGTATAAGTATGCGTACTATTCAATTTTTTGCAGTTCTAAGAGGACTTGCAATGGGATTATTTTCTCCTATATGGATTCTTTACTTGGTGGATCAAGGTTATGATTTACTACAAATCGGATTGCTAGGTACAATTTTCGAAATAGCAAAGTTAATTTTTGAAGTACCATCCGGAACATTTGCGGACCGATATGGTATCAAACTCTCAATTGCGGGTTCTTTTTTTCTCTCCGTTGTAACATGGGCTTTCTTTCCTTTCATTGATACATTAATTATTTGTATATTAGCTATGATTATATGGGCTTTATCAGATGCACTCATCTCTGGATCACTAGAAACTTGGATGAGTAGAGTTGTAGGAGAAGAGAGATTCGGGAAAGAAGTAATGAAAAATACTCAAATACTCATTGCATTTATTGTTGTTGGTAGTATTATTAGTGGTTACCTATACTCTTATAATATGTTCTTACCATTTATTATCGTAGTAGCACTTTATACAACCTTGTTTATATGGATGTCAATTTTTGTTGAAGTACCTATAGTTAAAATTGAACACGAACAGGAACATATTAAGGAGTCATTTTTAAATATCTTAAAACAAAGTTTAAAAATAGTTTTCCATAAACGAAAAGTATTGTTAATTGTATTATCTGGATTCTTTACCGCTTTAACTTACGATATGGTATCAAGATATTGGCAGCCCTTACTCCATGAGATGGGTTTTTCTGATACCGGACTAGGCTATATCTTTGCACTAGCAGGAATATTCGCTTTCATTCTCTTAGAAATAACAATGAAATTAGAGGAAAAAATAGAAACAAATCCATATATATCTTTAACAATTGTAGAATCAGTCAGCCTACTACTAGTAGGAGTATTAACAATAGGTTTCAAACCGTTAGGGGCAATCGCAACTTCAATATTGTTAGCAGTTGAAGATGTTAGACATCCAATCGTTATTAGTTATTTAAATAAATTTTTCCCGGATAATTACAAAAGTACTCTATTTTCTTTAAATTCAGGAGTTGGTGCCCTAGGAGAAATCTTATCTGGTGTTATCTTTGGAATTATTGCAGTAAAATTTGGACTAAAAACAACATTTTTGGTAGCTGCCATTTTTCTATTCCCAGCAATTGTTATTTATTGGGTAGTACCTGAAATCCATGATAAGACCACGTGTGTTGATTAACAATAATATCCATGACCATCATATATACATCCAAATTGACATTTTAATCTCTGGTTTACGCAGCACACCCGATGCGGCGTAACACCTCATCTGGGTGCTGTAAGACGTGTTGTTCAAACCGAGTAATCGACAGGGCAATATCGTTTTGATCTTTATGCAAGACGTTAGCGATGACTTCATCTTTCAGCCACTTCCACAACCGTTCAATCGGATTCAAATGTGGGGAATACGGTGGCAGAAAAATAAAATGAAACGCACCGCCTTCTTCGCTTTGAAGGAAAGTTTGCACCATGTTGGCATGATGAATACGCGCATTGTCCAACACAAGCACGATGAATCGGTCGGAATATTTCTCTTTTAACAGGCGTAAAAAGTCAAGGAACGTTTCGGCATTGGCGGATGATGCGCGATGAAACACGACATCGCCTTGTTGCACATCGACTGCGCCAAAAATGGATACGTGAGCGTGGTGACCGTAGCTTGGCACTTGTTTTTGATTCCCTACTTCTGCCCATGTCGTACGAAGCGCTTGATAGGCGCGAACATGCGTCTCATCGACATGAAGCAGAACAATTTCTTCCGTGATTCGTTTTTTTATAAACTCGAGTTCTTTTTAACCGCTTGAAGTACGGAATCGCCTTTGACAAGCTTATAGGTCGGGCGTGTCCATGACAAGCGAAGACGATGCAACAACTTCCGAATGCCTTCCCGTGACATCGAAACACCATAGGTTTGTTGGATGTAGGACTGCAATATACGTGTGTTCCATAATGAAGAAATGCCCCACCCGACATCCATAGGAGTGGTGGTTCATACCAGTTGTCTGATCTCCTGTTGTTGTTCTTCCGTCAGAAATGGCACGCGACCAGGTGGCAAGCGACGATCGAGCAAATGATCAAGCCCACCTTCATTAAAGCGTGCGACGTAGAGGGCAACCGATTGGCGGCATAGATTGACCATTTTTGCGACATCTTTGCCAAGAAACCCTTCCATGACGAGGCGAACGGCAGTCACTCGAACACGAAGAGAAGCATCTTTAATTTTCCGTTCTTGTTTCCGAAGTGTTCGAGGTGTCCAACCGTGATCATTTGTGATTTTCAGACGTTTCATATCATTTCCGCTCCTTTTATACGTGGGTATTTAGGAGCGGTATACCCATGGAAAAAGGTGGTCATACAGAAGTCATTGCTTTAAAGTGCATGTATATAGTTAGAAGAGTGCACTTCATATAGGGTATCGTATACGATAGCCTTGTTTCGTGTGAATAATTGTTACTTTTCAGGGGATCTTTCGTACAAAGAGGCTCTATGGCAAGTAACAGTAAGTACGCTGAGACTTCTACCCTAGTTCGACAGCGACTAGGCAAACAAAATGCCTCTCATCCCTTGATACGAAAGGGACGAGAGGCATTTGGGCACACTTCGGGCGTGTATCTAGGCGCAAGGATGGAGGCTTAGAACCTTCGGAGGAGGCTCCAGCCCTAGAGCCGTAAAGAGTTGCGCTTGTTTGATCGTCGGTTCCGTACGTTGATAAAGGTCACCGTTTTTTGAAGAAAAATGTCCAAGCAAGCGACGCTCACATTCGTCTCTTACTTTTGGCCAGACGCTCCAAGACGGCGCGATCCACTTCATCTTCGCGCCCAAACGAATAAATCATCTTCGCTTTCGCATATTTGGCCTTTGGATCCCATTCGTTGTGAGTAAGCTGGAGATAAGCAACGGTTGTTCCATCTTTGTTTTTGCGTGTTACTCGTCGTATGTACATGCCTATATTATAACGTATAACCGTTCATTTTAAAAAATAAATTAATAAATCGTGTGCCTATGAAATTCAGAGTTTTTTTCTAGGATCCGCATCACGAAGTCCTTGATATAACATCATTTTGATCATTTCTATTTGCCTAAAATGGCCTCAAAACTGTCGAACTCGGGACTTAGTTTAATACGAAAATAATAAATTTTTAATATTTGCGTTTTTTTTGAATATTAAGGTAATATTAAATTAAATAACAAATAAAGGGGATGAAAAGGAGATGAATGTAATGAATTATGGCAAAAAAAGTGCAATTAATTATAGCAAAGGATTAGAAGGTGTAGTAGCTACCGAAACTAAAATTAGTCTTGTGGATGGTGAAAAAGGACATTTAGTGTATAGAGGTTATTGGGCTAAGGATTTGGCACTTAATCATTCTTTTGAAGAAGTTGCATTTTTAATTTGGTATGGTTACCTTCCTAACGAAGAGGAACTTACTATGTTCTCTGATCTACTAAAAAAATATAGAGTCATTCCTAAATATCTGAAGAATATTCTTGACTTACTACCTAAAGATATGGATATCATGAGCGTTTTAAGAACCTCTATTTCTGCTCTAGGAGATAGTAAATTCAAATGGCCTCCAACAATAGAACAGGCTATTCAGCTAACAGCAATTATCCCTTCGATAATTGCATATTGGTATAGAAAAGTTAACGGTAAGACATATATAGAACCAAACATGGATTTAGATCATATTGCAAATTATTTATATATGCTAAACGGGACAGAACCAAACAACGCACATACGAAAGCACTTTCTGCTTACTTTATTTTAACAATTGAACATGGAATGAATGCTTCAACTTTCTCTTCAAGGGTAGTAGCATCGACGGAATCGGAACTTATTTCTGCTATATGCGTAGCAATAGGAGCAATGAAGGGACCTCTACATGGTGGTGCACCATCAGCAGTAATAGAAATGTTAGAGGAAATTGGCTCGATAGATAATATAGAGCCTTGGATAATTAAAAAATTGGAGAATGGGGAAAAACTTATGGGTTTTGGACATCGAATTTATAAAACTAAAGACCCAAGAGCAGAAGCTTTAAAGGAGGTAGCAAAAAGTTTATCTGGAGAGGATGAATGGTTTGATCTTGCAATAGCATTAGAAGAGAAAGCAATTGAATTACTTAATAAGTATAAACCGGGTAAAAAACTATATACAAATGTTGAATTTTTCGCTGCTGCAGTGATGAAAGGGATTTCTTTACCTCAAGAATTGTTTACACCAACTTTCACAGCAAGTAGGATAGTTGGATGGACTGCTCATGTCTTAGAACAAGCAAGTGATAACAGGATCTTCAGACCGCAATCGATTTATACAGGGAACATTCCTAATTCTTAATAACAAAAATCCTTACTTAGAGGTAATGTTAATAACTCGTGGTGCTAGTTGAACCCTAACGCTCAACTAGCCCAAGTGTTACAAGCGAATATGCCAACAATATACCATTTAGTGCTACTTCGCATCCTGCAATCGAATTGGCACGAATGTCTGTGATCCGATACTGGTCGACGAGGACAGAGAACACCGTTTCCACCACTTTGCGTTTTTGTTTGAGCCGTCTCTCCCATGATGCCGATGGGCGATGCTTCTGATTTTTGCGAGATGGAGTCCAAAGCGCCATGTGATACGTTTCATACAACTTTTTTTCAATTTCCTGCTGATAAACCCCTTGTCGCCAAAATTAAAGGGATGGGGGATGCCGCGGTTCGATCATGACAGGATGCTTCCGTCACCACGTATCCCATCGGCAGTCCTTGATCGGTCACTTGAAGATTTAAACCCATAGTACCACTGTTTTTTCGATGCACAGAGCCCGGTATCTGCGATTCCTTGAAATCGTTTGACTCGGTACATTCTTGCGGCATGGCACAACTCGATCGGCATACTGTCTACGACCGCATAGGCGTGGTGTTGCCCACGTTTGACTAGCTCATGGCGAATC
Source organism: Anoxybacillus sp. ST70 (assembly GCF_019553625.1). Classification (NCBI taxonomy): domain Bacteria; kingdom Bacillati; phylum Bacillota; class Bacilli; order Caryophanales; family Anoxybacillaceae; genus Anoxybacillus; species Anoxybacillus sp. ST70. Next base: position 43,662 of record NZ_JAHZOF010000011.1, on the reverse strand, counting down.
CATTTGATCGCAAAGCGCAGCGCACGGCAACGGCGATTGTATCGGGAACGTTCGAGAACATGTCCATCTGTAAACAAGTTCCCAGTAACAAAGCGATGCCATGCCCGTTCGGAAGAGAAACCAAGCAACTTTCCGAGAAGATGAATGGCAATGATCACCGCGTCTTCTTGTTTCGCCAAATGACGATTGCGACGTTGAAGATAGAATTGAATTTGTGACAGTTGGGCAGAAACAAAGAAGAAAATGGCTGCATATTGTTTTTGAATCTTTGCTTGATCTGTAGTAAAATGAAAGTGCTCTTGCATGGGGATTCTCCTTTCGAATGATGGTTAGCACTTTCATTCTACAGGAGATCCGCAGGCAAGGGCTATTTTTATGCTTACTCGATTTTATCTAGCACCACGGGTTTAAAAAGAATTTTATAAGAGTTTTTGGCATTTTAAATATAGCGTTTGTATTTATGTCAATAATAGCTGGGTTCATCGGTATATATTACTTGTCAATTAACCTTGATGGGTATTTTAAATATATAATCCTTTTCTTCGAAGGAATAACATATTTTTTAGTTTTGATATTTTTTGGGTTATTTCTTTATAAGTTGTCTAAACGGAAATCTTTAAGTTGAAAGGAATGGAAATAATTGATAACTCTTCGGAACATAAAAAAGTACTACAAATTAGATAGTGAAAGAGTTGAAGTATTGAAAGGGGTTTCCTTACATCTTCAAAAAGGACAACTTGTTTATTTATTGGGAGAGTCAGGATGTGGGAAATCCACTTTGCTGAATATTATCGGCGGACTAGACTACGCTGACGATGGAGAATACATTTTTAACTCTATAAATGTTAGAGAATTTAATGAAAAGAAGTGGGCGCGTTTACGAAGGGAAAAGATTGGGTTTGTGTTTCAAAATTTCAATCTTATTCCCCATCTAAGTGTCCTAGAGAATGTAGAGATGAGCATGATTTTATTAGGAAAATCTAAAGAGGAAAGAAAGAGAAGGGCGATAGAGCTTCTAAATATGGTAGGGTTAGGGGATAAATTAGAATATCTACCTAATCAATTGAGCGGAGGACAGAAGCAACGTGTAGCCATAGCGCGAGCGTTAGCAAACGATCCGGACATTATATTAGCAGACGAACCAACAGGGGCTTTAGATTCAGAAAACTCCATTAATATTATGGAAATATTAAAGGATATTTCTCAACAAGGGAAAATTGTGTTAGTTGTAACACATTCTCAAGAGTTAACTTCATATGCAGATAGAATCATAAGAATGAAGGATGGTAAAATTATTGGAGATGAGCATGATTTAGATACAGAAGAAATTGAAGATGTGTATGAGAATGTAGGAAGTAAGGGGAAAAGCCTAGATTTGCTTACAACCTGCAAGCTATCGTTTAGAAATATAAAAAATAAAAAGTGGAGAAATATTTTAACTGCCGTAGGCGCATCGATTGGAATCTTTGGGTTATCTATCATTATGGCTTTAGGAAATGGCGTGAAAGACAAATTATCTAGTTCGATAGATGAAGCTACAGCTAAAGCGTCCTTAAGTGTGGCAAATGAACAGTTTGATGTTTTGAACGAGAGTGACATTGCTCGATTGAGGGAAATCAAAGGAGTAAGTGACATATATCCGTACAATCCATTTCAAATGAGTATTAAAACGAAAGAAGGGAGTAAAGCTACCTCGTCAGCTGAGAGCTTGGCTCCTAGAAAATACGCCGAGATCATATATGGTAAAAAGTATATCGTGAAGGGGAGGTTTCCAGACGATCAAAGAGATGAAATTGTGCTGCCTGAGCGCATAGCCAAAAAGTTGTTTAAAGATTATAAACAGGCTGTTGGAAAAAATGTTTCACTCGTTGTACAGTTAATGTCTTTAAAAGAAATTTATCCAACAGTTACCATTCATGCGACGATAGTAGGAGTGGTGAAGAATAATTCTATACCTCTACTTGATACAGTAGGGATTTCATATGGACTGTCACAGAAGATCATGAAAGAATCTATAGGCAATAGCACAGGTGCCCTATCTTTCACAATTATCCCATCATCCATCAATGATATAGCGCTTTTAAAGAGTAAAATAAAGCAGATGGGGTATAAAGTGCAAACAGATGAAGAAAGTCAAAATGAAATCAATGAGTATGTTTCCCTAGCAAGTGTTGCGTTAGGAATGTTATCTGGCATATCGCTTATCGTTTCATCCATCATGATTGGCATTGTCTTATACGTTAGCGTTTTAGAACGAACTAGAGAGATTGGGATTTTAAAGGCACTCGGTGCATTTCGTGCCGATATTCGTCGTATATTTGTCACGGAAGGAATGTTGATAGGTATCATTGGGGGAGTTTTTGGAGTTTTAGGCTCCATTGCCGTGGGGAAAGCATCAAATTATATGATCACAACGTTGATGAAAAAAAGTAATTTGGATATTTTTCAATTTAGTTTTGCTCAAGTCATGCTTCTTATTCTTTTTAGTGGACTGTTAGGTATTTTAGCTTCTTTTGTTCCTGCGAATAAAGCAGCTAAGCAACCTGCTGTGGAAGCGTTACGTTACGAGTGAGAATAAAGATAGGGAGTGTGAAAATTATGAAATGGACAAATGTCGCGTTTATTATAGCTGTCATTACTTTCATTCTTTACAAATTTATCTCTGGAGAAATGATTAGCAATACAGCGTGGGCAATTTCTATTTTCTTGTCGTTACTAATTTCATTGGTTTAGTACGAGGGCATAATGAGAGCAAGCGAGTATAGTTGGTTAATTGCTCCAATATATAAGTGGAAAATTTAAATAAAAAATAATGTAAATGATCAGACTGTTATATTCACCAAACGGTTTTTCTGTAAACAGAAGGGAGGAAATTTGCACAATACTCCAGATTTTTGATAGATTAACGGGAAAAACTGTTTTAATTTTAAAAAATGGCCATTTTGTTCCGAAATAATGTGCTAACTTACACTGTCTGAAAAAGTAATTTCACGTCATCGCGATGCTCAAAAAGAACCGCATTCTCTATCCGAAAGGCATCGCCGTCCAAGTGACACTCACCTCGTCACGGTGGGAGAAGAGCGTTATCGCGTGTATCGTTACGAGGGAACGCTCAACGGTCTCGACCATGCGGTGGTGCTGCTTGTTTGGACATCCGATCAGCCGATGATACCCGAACATCTTCACTGCGTCTTGAGCACCGATCGGGAGCGAAGGGATGAAGAGATCTTGCGCTACTATGCCGAGCGTTGGTCGATCGAATGCTTGTTTCGACAAGCGAAAGACCAGCTGAAACTCGATAGATACCGCGTTCGCGGGCGTTGGGCGGTGAAACGGTATTGGATCTTGGTGCAGCTTGCTTATGTGTACAGTATAGTCGAGTCCAACCAGGATTTCTCTACCGGGCTTGATCTTCTCCGAACGAAGAAAAGGCATCGTCTCGTCGAGTTCATTTACCATGCAGCGAAGCACGATATTTGATGTTGTCAAAAAACAGCTCCATGTGGCATAAGGGATACCCTGTTTGTCTCTTTTTACATGGTAATTATTGTTATGAAAATTGCTCAACTACAGTAAATAAAATAATACAGTTACAACATAATAAACCTTCTTTAGAACAAACGGAACGTGCTATTGAACATGAGATAATAAGAGGAATGGCTTAAAAAATAATAAGCCAGACCAATTTATCTAACCTTTTCACTTTTGATAATAAAGGGAGGAATGAAAATTGGAGAACATTTTGGAATTGGACAATGTGTGTAAAGTGTTTCAAGGCTTTGCTTTACAAAATGTTAGCTTTTCTCTCGAAAAGGGTTATATCATGGGTTTTATTGGTCCAAACGGTGCAGGGAAAAGTACTACGATTCGTTGTATTATGGATCTCGTACACATTGACAGTGGTAATATTAAGCTGTTTGGTGTAGATTATTATAAAAATCTGAAAACATTAAAGCAGCGTATCGGTTTTGTCTATGATCAAGATATCTTTTTTGAGGATTTAAGTGTGGAAAAAAATAAAAAAATTATCTCGTTATTCTATGATACGTGGGATGATGATATTTTTTACCGATATGCCAACGAGTTTAATATCCCTCTAACAAAACCAGTGAAACATTTGTCAAAGGGAACAAAAATGAAGTTTGCCTTAGCTGTAGCTCTTTCTCATCATGCAGAACTGATCATTATGGATGAACCGACTACAGGGCTTGACCCGATTTTCCGAAGAGAACTATTGGATATCTTAAAAGATATTATCAAAAATAAAGATAAAGCGATTTTTTTCTCGACACATATTACAACCGACTTAGAACAGGTTGCTGATTTTATTACATTCATTCTTGATGGTAAAATTCTTTTTTGTAAAAAAACGGAAGAATTACTTGAACATTATGTAATAATAACAGGGTCACTGAATCTTAAAGAAGTAGTCCAGGCATTCCAACCCATATCACTCAAGGAAACATTGCTCGGATTTGAGGCATTTTTTGAAACTAGTAGGGCGACAAAAATCATTTCAAAGTACAACTTAAGCTTTAAAAAACCTTCCTTAGAAGAAATAATGTATTATTTAGTGAAATCTAATAATAACAAATAGGAAATCCTCTTGGATTTATAATTTCAAAGGTTGAGAGAAAGGGGAGATATACTTTGCTTCGTTTAATTTTAAAAGATTTATATACCCAAAAAAAAATTGCCTATTTTTCACCTTTATTATTATTACTCTATTTTTTTTCAATGGGCAAAAATATCTCAGGCTCAAATCTGATTGCGATCGTAATATACAGCTTAAGTATAGCATTTATTGCTTATTTCATGGTAACTTATACGAACTTTAATACGGGAGAGAGTGAGAAAAATCAAAACAGGCTTATTCTCAGTTTACCCGTTACGAGACTCTCTGTTATAAATGCAAAATACATAATGATTAGCATATGGTGGTTATTTTCATATACTTCCTATATTTTGATACGTATTATTTTAATGAATGTAGTTGATACAAGTATGACTTTTAATCAATTGTTCGATATTAAAGTATTGTTGCTTTCATTATGTTTCACATATCTTTTGACGTCTATTTTCTATCCACTTCATTACAAGTTTGGATTTCGTGTTGCAAGCTCAATTGGGATTGTATCATTTTTCCTTATGACAAATGCAGTGGGAAAGATTTTATCATCTAATAAGGCTAATGGTGTTCTCTCTATCATAATAGACAAACCGATTATTTCCTTTTCTATTATTGCAATTAGTGTTACTTTAGTCTCTTACATTTTTACAGTAAATATTTTTACAAACAAAGATTTTTAAAATTTAATTATTAAAGAACCGACATAGGAATAATAAAAAAAATAAATCATCAGTTTATCTAATGTCGCTTTATAAAAAAACATTAATTAAAAAAGGAGAGTTAAATAATGATCCGTAGAAAAAAATCATTCATAATAGCGATTATTTTTATAATTGTTGCGGTAGCTCAAATCTTAGATAGAAACTTTTTGGCTGTGTTCCCTTTTATATGTGGTATATACTTTTTTTTTCATTCAATTAAGGGTAATGAATGAGTTTTATAAGACTCATAAAGGCTCTTCACCACAAGTTGTACTTGATGATTTAAGATCGGTGTGCATAGAGAAATTAGAGGGTACAAAAAATGCGAATTTTCCTGTATGGTAAAGGTGACCAAACCAAACCATTGGAGGAACATTCGCGTGTACCCTCAGTTTATCAAAGAACTCATCGATTTACCAGATGTTTTGGTTCAAAAGGTACGAAAAGAAGAAAAATGTTGGATTTTCGAACTTTCTTTGCCTGAACAATACCAGTTATATCCTGTCTGCTTGAAACGCATAGTCAACATGACAGGAAAAAAGAAACAGTAGTAGATTCCACGACTATCACCGTGGGGAAAAACCGCCTTACTCTTTTTTCGTTTGTCCGTCGTTTTTTCTCTAGGCAACTTCCTCTCGAATGGCAATCCGAGATGGCAGCTGTCTTATTCGAGCATACTCGAATATATGGGAGGAGTATGCCTAATTTTGGATAATCAACAGGCGTGATAAAACATAAAAATAATGTAGTAATCACCCTAACGTTTGTGAATTTTTTGATTCGTATGCATATTGATGGTCGGTTATGGATGATTTTTTATTTAATGCTATCAATAACATCATAGTAATAATGCAAGCTGTGCCAATCCATTGAAAAAAACCAAAAGGTTCTTTTAACCAAAAAACGGTTGTTAAAACAGCGGCGAGTGGTTCAATGTTGCCTAATAGGCTTGATTCTTTAGGCGATAGACTTTGTAAGCTTTCGATATAAAACCAAAATGCAATCATTGTACCGAATATAATAACGAAAATTAAGTATAAGTACGTTTCTATTGTTAAGTGTTTAAAATCCATTTGCCAGGGTGGATGAACAAAGCTTAGTGCTAAGCCGCCGATTATCATGGACCAGCCGACAACGACAAGTGAATGATATTGTTTCAGTAAAGGAACAGCATATAAAGTATAAAATGCTAAAGCGATGCCAGATAAAAAACCCCAAACAATTGCGAGCAGTGGTACAGATAGTTGGGAAACAGAACCGTTTGTTAATAAGAAAAAGCAACCAACTAAGGCGAGCGAAATCGTCACTACATCTCTTTTTGTTATAGTAGCTTGTCTGCGAAAAACGGAGTAAATGATAATCATAACAGGTGCTAAATATTGCAATAATGTGGCGACAGCTGCGTTACCGTGTTTAATGGAAGCCATATACGTATATTGAACAGCCAGCATACCGAGCAATCCGAAGGTAATTAATGAGATAGCTGCTTTTTTCGTTTTCCAAATGGAAAATATTTTTGTGCGCTCTTCTTTCCTAACAAATTGAACGATTAAAAGTAAAAAACCAGCTACGAGTAATCTTGTCGTTACAAGCCAATCTACATCGATGCCATACTGAAAAAGTTTTTTTGATACAGTTCCCCCAATCCCCCAAAATAATGCTCCGGTGAGGACTAAAAACAATCCTTTTTTTCTATTCATGATTCATTTTTCACCTCGGAATATAAAAATTATGATAGATTGAGCCGTTCAGAGCGTTGTAGATATTTTAAAAAATTTTTTGAAAAAACACCACTAAATTATGTAATAGAGTTAAAAATTGAAACGACTTTCACTCAAGCTACAATTCATTAAAAATACGCCTTAAGTCGTAGGTGAAAATATAGCTGTGGGACATGATAGAAAAAAGCAAGAAGCGGTAAGATGAAAGCAAGGAAGGAGGCGAAAGGGATGTTAAAAAAAATCGGATGGTTGTTTTTAGGCGGTATAGCGGTGTTCGTGCTTATGTTTCACCTCGGTCCGCTTGTTGCGTTAGCGATCAGTTTGGCAATTTTGTATTATGCGGTGAAAAAGTTTTTCAAAGCCGATTCGGCGTTTGGCAAAATCGTTTGGGCGCTCATTGGCTTGGCGGCGCTGATGGCGAGTGTTTCGAATGTACCAGCGCTGATCGCCATTGTAGCGGCGTATGTGCTTTATGTCGTGTATAAAAAATGGAACGAACCGAAAGAAGTAGTACAAGTGGTCGATGATCCGTTCGTTCACTTTGAAAAACAGTGGGCGGAACTACAAAAACATTATTAAAGGAGTGAAGGACAATGGGTTTACTTTCTCGCGTGAAAACGATGATTGCGGCCGATATTCATGAATGGTTGGATGAAAAGGAAAAGAAAAATCCGATTGCGGTGCTAAATGAATACTTACGCCAATGCGAACAAGAAGTAGAAAAAGTACGGAAGCTGCTTGAGCGGCAATACTTATTGAAAGAGCAGTTTACGCGCGAATATCGCGAAGCTATGCAGCTTGCCCAAAAGCGGAAGAAACAGGCGGATATTGCTTCAAAAGCTGGGGAGTCAGAGTTGTTTGCGTTTGCGTCTCATGAGCAAATGCAGTATGAAGAGCGAGCGACGCGATTACAGCAATTGCTTGAGCAAACAAACGAACAGCTATTGGAACTAGAGAAAAAATACGAACAAATGAAACATCAACTCAAAGATATGCATATGCGCCGCATGGAGCTGATGGGGCGGGAAAATATCGCACGGGCGCATTACCGTATGAATCGTGTACTAGAAGATAAAAGCCCAGCGCTTTCTACGTTTGCGGATACGGAATCGTATTTAGAGCGCCTCGAGCAACGAGTGCAATCAGATTATTATCGCCATACGATTGACGCGCGCATTGCGGAATTAGAAAAGCGGTTGCAGCAAGAGCAATAAACATATATGCTAAAGGCGTACGTTGTTGCGCCTTTTTCGTTTTATTGATTTATCGCAGAAAGGGGGAAGCCCCGTGAATCAACAAAAAACGACCGACTATGTGAGTTGGGTAGTGCTTCTTGCGCTCATTATTTTGGCGCTGGAAATTTCGTTTTTTCATCCAGGCATTGTTTTCTCTGTCCTTTTTTCGGCAGGATTGATTTATATCGGAAGAAAAAAATGGTATCGGAAACTTGGGAAAATCGTCTTCTGGTTTGGGTGCATCAGTCTTTTTGTCCATGTGTTCACGATGATTACGGTGAGGTTTTTACTTGTCGCACTATTGTTTTATGTGCTCATCAAGTTTGCACAGTCGAAAAGACAGCCTGCTGTGATTCGTCCAGAGATGAAAACAAACGAAGCGGAAACAGAGCTCGTTTTTCGTCAGCCGCTTTTTCAAAACATGTTGTTCGGTCGGCAAAAAACGCCCGAGCATGCGTATGAATGGAGCGATGTGAACATTCAAACAGGCATTGGCGATACAGTCGTTGATTTAAGTTATGCGGTCGTTCCGAAAGGGGAAGCGGTGATCGTTATCCGCGGCTGGATTGGCAATGTGCACATTTTTGTTCCATATGAAATGGAAGTGAGCGTCGTTCATTCCGTGCTGTTTGGGGCAGCGTCTATTTTTTCAAGAGAAACGGAGCGGCTATGGAATCAAACGTTTATTTATCAAACGCCAGCGTATGAAACGTCCGAACAGAAGTTAAAAATCATCACCTCAATGGCGGTTGGAAATGTTGAGGTGAAACGAATATGAATCGACATATTGTTGGGGCACTTCTACTCGCTTTTACCGTTTCGGTTGTATTATTTCTTTCGTATGCTTTTACGTTTCCACCTGCGAAGTGGTCGGCACTATGGGACGAAACAGTGCTCGGGGTGCCGTTTGTCGCTTTTTTATTTATGGCAAGCGGGGTTATCGGCGTGCTTTTTGGCGTTTCGTTCGATTGGTTTTGGCGAAAACAGTGGCGAGCCATTGAACATGCGTTGCTTCAAATCGAACAAGGGAATACAGAGCTACCGCGCCAACAAACGGCAAAAGAACTTGCGGATGTGTGGGAGAGAATCGAAAAGCTGCAAAAACATTCGTTTGAACAAACGAAGCTCACGCAAAAATTGGTGACAGAAAAAGTGGAAAACGAAGGGGAGCTAATCGAGCGAATTATTTCAGAAGAACGAAATCGTCTAGCGCGCGAATTGCATGATTCCGTCAGCCAACAGCTATTTGCAGCATCGATGATGATGTCCGCACTAATGGAAACATATACAGGAAGCGAACAAGAGAAAAAGCAATTGAAGCTTGTTGAACAAATGATTCACCAATCCCAATTGGAAATGCGGGCATTGTTGCTTCATCTACGGCCTGTACAGCTGAAAGGAAAGTCGCTTCAAGATGGAATGAGAGAGCTATTGACGGAACTTGCTCAAAAAGTGCCGATGGAGATAAAGTGGAAAATAGAAGATGTGACGCTTGATCGCGGGGTGGAAGATCATTTATTCCGTATTTTACAAGAATCGGTATCTAATACGCTTCGTCATGCGAAAGCGACGATGCTAGAAGTATTGTTGCTTGAACGAGATGGATTTGTCATTTTGCGCGTGTCGGATGATGGAGTGGGCTTTGATGTCGAGCGGACAAAAAGCGGCTCTTATGGCTTACAGCATATGTACGAACGAGCGACCGAAATCGGTGGGACGTTAAAAATCGTTAGCGCAAAAAATAAAGGAACTCGGCTAGAAGTGAAAGTACCGCTTGTGTAAGGGAGGAAGCAAGGTGATTAAAGTATTGCTTGTCGATGACCATGAAATGGTGCGGCTTGGTGTTTCTGCGTATTTATCCGCCCAACCGGATATGGAAGTTGTCGGGGAAGCAGAAAGCGGAGAAAAAGGGGTTGAACTTGCGCTTCAACTTCGCCCGGATATTATTTTAATGGATTTAGTGATGGAGCCGATGGACGGCATTGAAGCAACGAAACAAATTATCAGCGCTTGGCCAGACGCAAAAATTATGATTGTCACAAGTTTTTTAGACGATGATAAAGTATATCCAGCGATTGAAGCAGGGGCAGTCAGTTATATGTTAAAAACGTCGAAAGCAAGCGAAATTGCGAATGCGATTCGTGCCACGTTTCATGGGCAATCGGTATTCGAACCAGAAGTAACGGGGAAAATGATGAACAACATGCGGAAACAATCGCTTCCACACGAAAAACTAACGAGTCGCGAGATGGAAGTGTTGTTATTCATTGCACAAGGAAAAACGAATCAAGAAATTGCCGAGGAGCTGTTTATTTCGTTAAAAACGGTCAAAGTCCACGTCAGCAATATTTTAGCGAAACTAGACGTCCAAGACCGGACGCAAGCGGTCATTTATGCATTTAAACACGGGTTGGTTAAATAATTGCATATTGTGTACGGTGCGAAATTTGTTATAATAAGGTAAAAATATTGAAAGGAGGGGTGGAGATGCGTATTTCAGCAAATGATTTTGAATTGTTGAAAAGGTGGGTTTATTCTCGAAAAAACAACGTTTTATTTGAAACGGAACATGCCATCGTGATTATTGAGGAGGGAGATAAGGTCATATTGAAACCTGAAAGAAAACGGTTAACGAAAGAAGAGAAGTTAGTCCTCGCTGAAAAACTAGCAGGTAGTGCTGATTATTTTAGCGTAAAGGGAGTAGAAGAAAGCATTCGAATTGCCAATCGAGAATATGATCGGGAGGATGAAACGTGTGCCGAAAGTTAATCGATAGCAACATCTGGGTCGCTCACGAAATGGGTTATCCAGATGTTGTTTTTTATATACGTGAATTAATTAAAAGTGAACAGTCGTTGGTCATTAATACTGTAATTGAAATGGAGCTCATGTCTCACTACGAAATTGAAACGAATCCAATCGTTAAGCAAATTAGAGAGGATTACGTATACAAGATGATAGATGAAATTATTGATATTACTAGTCCGATTGCTATGAAGGCAGGCGAAATTAGAAGAAAGGCAAAATTATTGGGTAGAAGAGTTCCGAAAGGACCAGATGCGCTCATCGCAGCGACAGCTATTGTACATCGCATCCCGTTAGTTAGTAATAATGATAAAGATTTTAAATGGATAAGTGAATACTTTGATTTTCCGCTCATCAATCCAATTACAAATCATACCGACTTTCAAGAATTTCAACAAATGTATAAAAGAAAGAGAGAAAACATGTAGCAAAAACTCCTAATTTTATGGCGAGATTTTTTATTTTTTTGCTTTACATTGACGTTACGTAAACGTTTATCATGAAATTGTCAGGAGGTGAGCGAATGGAATATACGGTGCAGCAACTAGCGAAATTGGCGGGGGTTACGAGCCGAACGCTGCGATATTATGATGAAATCGGTCTTTTGAAGCCAGCGAGAGTAAACGCCTCAGGCTATCGCATATACGGCTCGAAAGAGGTAGACCAACTCCAGCAAATTTTGTTTTATCGCGAACTTGGGGTTGATTTAGAAACGATTAAGCAAATCATCACGTCCCCGTCATTTGACGACGTACAGGCGTTGAAGCAGCATCGCGAAAAACTCTTGGCAGAACGGAGGCGATTAGAGGCGTTAATCGCCAATGTCGAAAAAACACTATTAGCGAAAGAAGGGAGAATGATGATGAGCGACAAAGAAAAATTTGAGGCGTTTAAACAGCAGCTCATTGACGAGAACGAACGAAAATATGGCAAAGAAATTCGGGAAAAATACGGCGATGAGCAAGTGAACAAATCAAACGAAAAAGTAAAAAACATGACGCAAGCACAATACGAAGAAGTAACAAAGCTTGGCGAAGAAGTATTACGCGTATTGCATGAAGCGTTTTTGACTGGCGACCCAGCGGGAGAGCTTGCCCAAAAAGCAGCCGATTTGCATCGTCAATGGTTAGGCTATTTTTGGGACCATTACTCAAAAGAAGCACATGCAGGATTGGCACAAATGTATGTGGATGATGAAAGGTTTAAAGCATACTACGATCAAAAACAGCCAGGAATGGCGGAGTTTCTTCGTGACGCCATTTTCATTTACACAGGCAAAAAGTAGGCAGGCATAAGCCTGTCTTTTTTACATTGTAAAAGTTTGAAAAAAGATGTATATTTAAATGAGAATGATAATCAAATTTAAAAGGTGATAGCGATGGAACAACTATACGATGTGACGATTATTGGAGGCGGTCCGGCGGGGCTGTATGCGACGTTTTATAGTGGACTTCGAGAAATGAAAACAAAACTGATTGAATATCAGCCACAATTAGGTGGGAAATTGCATGTGTATCCAGAAAAAATGATTTGGGATGTTGGGGGACATGCTCCGATTACGGGAGAGAAATTACGTGAGCAACTTGTTAAACAAGCGATGACCTTTCATCCAACCGTTGTATTAAATGAAAAAGTTGAAGCGATTCGGCGAAGAGAGGACGGGATATTTGTTTTACAAACATCATCCGGACAACAACATGTGTCGAAAACGGTCATTATTGCAGTAGGAAGCGGTATATTAAAACCGCAAAAGCTTCAAATTGAAGGAGCCGAAAAATTTGAAATTACAAATTTACATTATACGGTGAAATCGTTAAAACAGTTTAAAGGGAAAACGGTGATCATTTCAGGCGGGGGAAATACAGCGATTGATTGGGCAAATGAGCTCGTGCCGATTGCCAAAAAAGTATATGTGACTTATCGCAATGAATCGTTAAAAGGGCATGAAGCGCCAGTGACGCAATTATTGAACAGTTCAGCAACTTGCTTTTTTCATACGTCCATTACAAAATTAGTTGCTAGTGCGAATCATGAAACGATTGAGCGAGTGGTATTGACAAATCATGAAACGGGCGATGTGTTTGAACTCGATGTAGATGATGTCATTATTAGCCATGGGTATGAACGAGATGCTTCATTGCTTATGAATAGCGAGTTGCCAATTCAAATGGCAGACGATCATTATGTTGCAGGGAACGCAAAAGGTGAATGTTCTGTTCCAGGTTTATATGCAGCAGGAGATATTTTGAAATATGATGGGAAGTTATATTTACTTACAGGGGCTTTCCAAGACGCAGCGAATGCAGTAAATAGCGCGAAACGGTTTATTGAACCAACTGCCGATCCGTATGCGATGGTTTCATCTCACCACGAAGCGTTTAAGGAGCGAAATCGAGAGTTAGTGAAACAAATGTTAAAATAAATCATAGCGATGATGTATAAACCCGTTTGTTTCAACGCAAACTTTCGGTAAAACAAACGAGGTGAACATCGTGTTCAAACAACGGACGATATGGATGATGGTGTTGGCGTTATTTATATTGACGGCGTACAGTCAGCCACTTACTGTGACAACGAAGCAAATGAAATATACAAATGAACTGATGGAAGTCGATTTAAACATTCCGATTGTATCCGGCTCGATCAACCAATCGTTCCAACGCCAAGTCAATCGTTTATTGCGAAAGGAGTCGCTTGATTTAAAACGTGAAGTAGAAAAGCAAGCGCGAGAAAATATGGCGATCAGTAAAAAGGAAGGATTTCCATATCGGCTACATGCGGCAGTCAGTAATTATGAGGTGACGTACAATCAACGTGGCATTTTAAGCATTCCTGTTACGTTATATAGCTATACAGGTGGGGCGCACGGAATGACAGTGAAAGTGCCAAACAATTTCGATTTCCATACAGGGAAATCGTTGCAACTAAGCGACTTATTTAAAAAAGGAACGAAATACAAACAAGTGATTATAGACGAAGTGATGGCTCAAATAAAAAAAGAAAACGATTTGTATTTTGACAACGCCATCGCTGTTGTGCAAAAGATGCCAAATGATCAACCTTATTATATGACGAAAGATGGTATTGTCGTCTATTACGGCCTTTATGAAATAGCCCCATACGCCGCAGGCATTCGCGAATTTCTTATTCCATTTTCAACTTTGCGACCATATATGAAAACGAAGCTAGCGCAATAAAAGCGCTAGCTTCATTTCATTTATCGGTGGTAAGAAACGACTTCTTTTTTCGTTGTTTTCGTCATCGCTCCCCATCCTTCAATAGCCAAGAAAATGCATAAAACGAAAAGGATGAAAGCAGAACCAGCTAATAGCCAATTTTGTGTTAATGCGTTTTGGTACATTAACACGCAAAGAGCAGCAATCGTGACAGCGAGCATAAACACCATTGGGATGACAACATAAAACGATTTGGCGCCAATTTTCATGAGCCATGCGGAAACAGCTAACAAAGCAAGCGCACCGAGCATTTGATTCGCTGCCCCGAAAAGCGGCCAGACGGACTGCCATGTTCCTGATAATGCAAGCGCTCCAGCGCCAATAAGACCAACTGTTGTTGCGACATGATTATTTTTAAATGCGTTTGTCCGCTCTTCACCAAGTTCTTGAATGGCGTAGCGCATTAACCGTGTTGCCGAATCTAATGTTGTTAATAAGAAAGCGGATGCTGTAAGTGCGGTAAATGTAACTGCTGTTGCTTCTGGGATGCCGACATGGGACATAAAATAACCAACACCAGCAGAAAATGTACCAATTGGTCCACCAAGTTCACTCATACGAGTCGCAAAGTCAGCTTGTGTTAAATACGCGACCGTTCCAACTGAAATGATTGCCAAAAAGCTCTCTAACAACATACCACCATAGGCGATAAATTTCCCGTTTTTCTCATTATCAAGCTGTTTTGCCGTCGTTCCAGATGATACGAGCGAATGGAAGCCTGAAATAGCACCGCAAGCGATTGTAATGAACAAAATTGGAAACAAAAATCCAAGTTTTTCGTGATAAAAACCTGTAAACGCTGGAAACTGAATAGTCGGTGCAGCGATAATCATGCCGACAGCAGCCCCAGCAATCATGCCGTATAAAAGAAATGAGTTTAAATAATCGCGTGGTTGTAACAAAATCCAGACAGGTAATACCGATGCAGCGTATGCGTAACCTAGTAAAATAAGTGACCATGTTGTTGCACTTAACGAAAGTGGATATTGAATGCCAACCCATACAGATAAGAGCATAGCGATAACCCCTAGCACGCTGGCTATAAATAAGTTCATTCGCATTTGATTAACGAAAAAACCAAAAATAATCGCAATGCCGAGGAATAAAACAGACGCTGTAGCCGCTTCTGGAACAGCGACAAACGTATTTGCAACTAAAATAATAAATACACCAACAACGAGCATAAGTGTCGCGATAGAGAAAGTTAAAAATAATACTTGTCCGCGACTTCCCATATATTGTTTAATAATCGTCCCGATCGATTGTGCTTTATGGCGAATCGAAGCTTGCAATGATGTATAATCATGAACACCGCCAATAAAAATGCCTCCGATCATAATCCATAAAACAGCAGGAAACCAACCGAACACAGCAGCAGTGATGGGGCCTACAATTGGTCCCCCTCCAGCGATTGTAGCGAAATGATGTCCAAGTAAAACAGGTTTTTTTGCTGGCACGTAATCTACACCATCATACATTTCATACGCTGGTGTTTTCCGGTTGCTATCGACTTTCAATTGTCTTTCGAGAAAGCGTCCATATGTAAAATAGGCAATGACTAAAATGACTCCGCAAACAAGTAACAACGTTAATAAGTTCAACGCACATCCTCCTCAAATGGTTTTTCGAAAACATGTGTAAACGACCGAGCTTTTCGGTGAGTAAATAATTGTTTTGAGTCTAAAGCGATGATAGCCATATAACACTCGAGCCAACCGTGTAATCCGAAACGAATAAATTGTAGCTTGCGAAATCGTTTCACCTCCTTTATCGCTTCATCACATGCATTTGGTGCGACAATTGCCCCGATGAAAACGGTAGACATATGATCTTGATGGTTGGATATGTAGTTCGGCACATGATTGATAAATGTTTGAGAGAATTGTATGATGTCTTCTCTTGTCACGATATTTTCTTTTTGCCACACAAAAATAAATTGCTCATTTTCAACAGCCCAAATTTTAGATTTTTTTGTCATAAAATATTTCTCATCACGTCGGTGATAATGGGCATAAAAAGGTAAAGACAATGTGCCAAGCTTTTCATCTCGATAAACGTTGAAATAAGGTGTAAGAATTGTTGTTAGGTTATGGATATATTTGTTTATATTCATTGCAGCCACCTTTTAAAATTTTCTGAATATTATTATATTTAAAAATGTAAAACATTTCAATAGTTTCTTTTTTCTTAATAAAATACTACTTGTTAGAACGATAAAATCATTTAACTTTTCTGAAAATTGTGTTAAAATACAACAAAAAGGAGTTTATAAGCATGGTCGAAAAGCAATTAAAAGATCGCATTATTGAAACGGCGCTCACGTTGTTTGAAAAATATGGATATCACGGGGTGACGGTTGATCGAATTGTTGCTGAATGTGGAGCGTCAAAAGGGGGATTTTATCATAATTTTAAGTCGAAAGATGAACTGCTTTACCATATTCATGATGTATTTATTACGTATGTGCTAAATAAAGCTCAAGAAGCATATGTAAAATATAAGACACCAACTAAACGGCTATGTGCAATCATCCAGTCGTTTGTAAGAGTTTTCCATATATATAAACCGCACATTACAGTGTTCAATCAAGAGGCAGCATATTTAAAGCCGGAATACGCTGAAAAAATTAACGCAAAACGTGAGCAGTATAAGCAAATTATTTTTCAAGTGCTTCGTGAAGGTATTGAAGCAAAACAATTTCGTGCAGAAGTGCCTGTTGAAATTGCGGGATTGTCGATCATCGGCATGGTGAACTGGATGTATAAATGGTATAAGCCTGATGGACCGATGTCGATTGAACAAATCGCCACAGCCTTTAATGATTTAATTTTACATTCGCTTTTGACAGAAGAGGCGAAGCGAGATGAAGATATTTCGTCATTTCTTTTGTCGCATGTGGGCGACGAATGACGAATGTTGCATAGCGTACAGACCAACTAGTCGGTTTGCTATCAAAACAGGCTTGTTGGTTTCATATATTTTCATTTTTATAGAGGAGGAGAAAAGCGATGCATTTTGAATTAACGAAAGAACAACAAATGATTAAAGAGATGGTTCGCGATTTTGCGGAAAAGGAAATTGCCCCATACGCGTCGAAATGGGATGAGGAGGCCATTTTTCCAATTAAGACGTTCAAAAAAATGGGCGAGCTTGGACTGTTTGGCATTCCGTTCCCTGAACAATATGGCGGTTCTGGTGGAGACACGATTTCGTATGCGATTGCGGTTGAAGAAATTGGTCGAGCGTGTGGCGGAACAGGGTTAAGTTATGCGGCAGCTGTATCGCTCGGTGCTAGTCCAATTTACTATTTCGGAACAGAAGAGCAGAAGAAAGAGTGGCTTGTACCGATGGCAAAAGGTGAGGCATTCGGCTCGTTCGGATTGACGGAACCAAACGCAGGGTCTGATGCGGGCGGAACGCAAACGCGCGCGATTCTAGATGGCGATGAGTACGTCATTAACGGAGAAAAATGTTGGATTACAAATGCAGGTTATGCTCGCCAAGTGATTGTAACCGCTGTCACAGGAAAGGATGAACAAGGGAAAAATATCATTTCTGCGCTCATCGTTCCGACGGATACGCCAGGGTTTTCGATTAATTGTCATTATGACAAGATGGGCGTTCGTGCATCCAATACGTGTGAGCTTGTTTTGCAAGATGTACGTGTGCCAAAAGAAAATATATTAGGCGATCCGAAAAAAGGATTTAAGCAGTTTTTATATACGCTAGATGGAGGACGCATTTCCATTGCGGCGTTAGCTGTCGGCATCGCGCAAGCCGCATTCGAGAAAGCACTTCAGTATGCAAAGGAGCGAAAACAGTTCGGGCAACCGATCGCGAAATTTCAAGCCATCCAGTTTAAACTTGCTGACATGGCAATGCAATTGGAGCTTGCGCGCAATATGGTGTACAAGGCGGCATGGTTAAAAGATCAAGGCAAGCCGTTTACAAAAGAAGCAGCGTATGCAAAATTATTTGCTTCCGAAACAGGATTTCACATTTGTAATCAAGCGATTCAAATTCACGGTGGATACGGATATATGAAAGAATACGGTGTTGAACGTCATCTTCGCGACATCAAACTGATGGAAATTGGCGAAGGAACATCAGAAATTCAGCGGCTAGTCATTGCTCGTCAACTAGGATGCTAGAGGAGGGAAAGCATGCTTCATATTACAGTTGGTCAGTTGCTTGAACAAAAAGCGTCCATCCATCCCAATCATGAAGCGGTTGTGTATGCGGACCGTCAATTGCGTTGGTCGTATCGTCAATTCAACGATTACTGTCGCCTCGTTGCGAAAGGATTGATGAAACTTGGCATTGAAGTGGGAGAGCACATTGCTGTTTGGGCAACGAATAAACCGGAATGGCTTACATGCCAGTTTGCGACAGGAAAAATGGGAGCAGTACTTGTTACAGTAAACACAAATTATCGCACAGCAGAACTTGAATATTTGTTAAAGCAATCCGATGCCACAACGATTATTTTAATGGAACAGTACCGCGACGCTTCTTATATCGACATGATTTACGAAATTGCACCTGAACTTGCTTATTGTGAACCTGGAAAACTGCGGGCAAAACGACTTCCACAACTACGAAACGTCATCGTATTAGGTGAACAACGTTATCCTGGAACATTTTCATGGAACGACCTCTTAGCCATGGCGGAATATGTCGAAGACGCAGCACTAGATGAACGAATGAACTCCCTCGAACCACATGATGTCATCAACATGCAATATACCTCAGGAACGACAGGATTCCCAAAAGGCGTCATGCTTACACATCATAACATTGTCAATAACGCGTATTACATTGCTGAGTGCATGAAATTAACAAAAGAAGATCGTTTATGTATTCCCGTACCGTTTTTCCATTGTTTCGGTTGCGTGCTCGGAACGCTTGCTTGTGTGACAGTTGGGGCAACAATGGTACCTCTTGAGCAATTCCATCCAAAACAAGTGTTGCAGACGGTGCAAGATGAGAAATGTACGGCGCTCCATGGCGTGCCAACGATGTTTATCGCGGAATTAAACGATCCTGATTTTGCATCATATCATTTATCTTCTTTACGCACAGGTATTATGGCAGGATCGAACTGCCCGATTGAAGTGATGAAAGCAGTCATTGAAAAGATGGGAGCAAAAGAAATTACTATTGCATACGGACAGACGGAATCTTCACCTGTCATTACACAGACGCGTACGGACGATCCGATCGAATTGAGGGTAGAAACGGTAGGACGCGCACTTCCACATGTGGAAGTGAAAATTGTCGACCCAGCTACAAATCAAGAAGTGCCACCGGGTGTTCAAGGTGAGTTATGTACGCGCGGATACCATGTCATGAAAGGATATTATAACAACCCTGCTGCGACGCGCGAGGCGATTGATGAGGAAGGCTGGTTGCATACAGGAGACTTAGCGGTTATGGATGAGAACGGTTACTTCCGCATTACAGGGCGATTAAAAGATATGATCATTCGTGGTGGAGAAAATATTTATCCGCGAGAAATTGAAGAATTTTTATACAAACACCCAAAAGTGCTCGATGTGCAAGTTGTTGGTGTTCCAGATGAAACGTATGGAGAAGAAGTGATGGCGTGGATCATTTTGAAAGAAGGAGAACACGCTACCGCCGAAGACATTCGTTCGTTTTGTGAAGGGCGCATATCGCGCCATAAAATTCCGCGATATATCGAATTTACAACATCATATCCGATGACTGCATCAGGGAAAATTCAAAAATTTAAATTGCGCGAATGGGCGCGTGAACGAGTCGAACAGAAAAAGCATGTATAAGGGAGGAAGAGCATGTTTTCAAAAGTACTTATTGCTAATCGAGGGGAAATTGCTTTACGTATCATTCGCACGTGCCAAAAGCTTGGCATCCAAACGGTCGCCATCTATTCGGAAGCGGATGCCGAATCGCTTCATGTAAAACAAGCGGATGAGGCGCATATGGTTGGAAAAGCTCGCGTGAATGAGAGCTATTTAAATATCGAAAAAATCATTTCGATTGCAAAAGAAACGAACGCGGAAGCTATTCACCCTGGCTACGGTTTGCTTTCAGAAAATGCAACATTTGCTCGTCGATGCGAAGAGGAAGGGATCGTCTTTATCGGTCCAAAACCGGATGTCATCGCGAAAATGGGGAGTAAAATTGAAGCAAGACAAACGATGGCGGAAGCAGGGGTGCCGATTGTGCCCGGCATCTCCTTTCCGCTTGCTGATGTCGATGAAGCAGTACATGTAGCAAACAACATCGGCTATCCGGTCATGTTGAAAGCATCGGCAGGCGGCGGAGGGATTGGCATGCAACTTGTTTATGACGAAGAGCAGCTACGCAAAGCATTTGAAGGAAACAAAAATCGTGCCGCTTCCTTTTTTGGAGATGGAGCGATGTATGTCGAAAAATA
This sequence comes from Anoxybacillus sp. ST70, assembly GCF_019553625.1. NCBI lineage: Bacteria > Bacillati > Bacillota > Bacilli > Caryophanales > Anoxybacillaceae > Anoxybacillus > Anoxybacillus sp. ST70. Next base: position 22,913 of record NZ_JAHZOF010000011.1, on the reverse strand, counting down.
TATTGATAATCCGCGCCATATTGAAATTCAACTGTTAGCCGATCAACATGGAAACTGCGTGTATTTATGGGAAAGAGAGTGCTCCATTCAACGCCGACATCAAAAAGTTGTTGAAGAAGCCCCATCCCCGTTTTTAGACGAAGAAACGCGCAAAAAAATGGGAGAGGCAGCTGTACAAGCAGCAAAACATATTGGATATACAAACGCAGGGACGATTGAATTTCTCGTGGATGAACAAAAAAACTTTTATTTTCTTGAAATGAATACACGTCTGCAAGTAGAACATCCTGTCACAGAAGAAATTACAGGCATTGACATTGTCGAACAACAACTACGCATTGCAGCGGGAGAAAAACTTCCTTTTTCACAATCTGAAGTAAAACGAGAAGGGCATGCGATTGAAGTGCGTATTTACGCCGAAGACCCAAACACATTTTTCCCTTCCCCTGGAACGATTACATCTTTACAACTGCCGAGTGGGGAACATGTACGCCATGAAATTGCGGTACAAAGCGGTTCTGTCGTTACCCCTTTTTACGATCCGATGATTGCTAAATGTATTGTCAAAGGAAGTGATCGACAAACAGCTATCGCAACGATGATTGAAGCATTACATGAATATAAAATCGGAGGAATTAAAACGAATATACCGATGTTAATGGCTGTATTGACACATGAAGCATTTCAACAAGGGCATACGACAACAAACTTTGTGAATACGTATATGAAAAAAGGAGGCAAAACACATGCATGAAGTTGTCGCATTGATGGCAGGGAACGTATGGAAAATTGTTGTGCAAGTAGGTGATGTCGTTGAAGAAGGACAAGATGTTGTCATTTTGGAATCGATGAAAATGGAAATACCAGTCGCTTCACAAGTAGGTGGGGTAGTCAAAGCGATTCGTGTACAAGAGGGAGATTTCGTAAACGAAGGGGACGTATTAATCGAAATCAAATAGGGGGGGTATGTATGCGCGTAACAGTGAAAGAAGTTGGTCCGCGTGACGGGTTACAAAATGAGCCGACATTTATTCAAACGGAAGATAAAATTGCATGGATTAATCAACTTTCGCAAACGGGATTGACATATATTGAAGTGACGTCGTTTGTCCATCCGAAATGGATTCCGCAGCTTGCCGATGCGTATGAAGTCGCTTCCCGCATTGAGCGAGTAGAAGGAGTGACATATGCTGCGCTTGTGCCAAACAAAAAAGGATTAGAAGGTGCGCTAGCAGCGAATATTGATGAAGTCGCTGTATTTATGTCGGCAAGCGAAACACATAATCGAAAAAATATTAATAAATCGATGGAAGAAACGTATGTTGTGTTAAAAGAAGTGATTGACGAAGCGAAGCGAGAAAACAAAACAGTTCGCGGTTACGTATCAACTGTGTTCGGTTGTCCGTACGAAGGAACAGTCAGCATTGAACGCGTCATCTCTGTTTCTGAACGATTGTTTGAGCTTGGGATTGATGAGCTGTCGCTCGGTGATACGATCGGTGTCGCGAATCCTGTCCAAGTCCAACAAACATTAGAACGGCTGTTGAAGCGGTTTCCAGCTGAGAAGATAGCACTTCATTTTCATAATACGCGCGGTATGGCGCTTGCAAACGTGTTTGCATCGCTGCAAATGGGCATAACCATTTTTGATAGTTCACTCGGTGGGTTAGGTGGTTGTCCGTATGCTCCAGGGGCATCTGGGAATTTAGCGACAGACGATTTAGTATATATGCTTACACAAATGGGGATCGAATGCGGTGTCCAGCTAGAACCTTTAACAGAAGCAGCACGATGGATAGAAGAGAAAATTGGCCGTCCGCTTACGAGCCATCACCTGAACGTTGTAAGGAGGAATGTATAATTATGGAATCTGTCCTTTATTCTACGATTGATGCAGGGATCGCGGTTGTCACGCTAAATCGACCGGATGCGGCGAACGCTCTTTCATTAAAAATGTTAAACGAACTGCAGCGCATTCAAGCGGAACTGAAGTTAAATCGGAACGTGCGGGCAGTCATTGTCACAGGTGCGGGACAAAAAACATTTTGCGCAGGGGCAGATTTAAAAGAGCGGGCAAAAATGAATGAAACACAAGTGCGTCAAACGGTTGCGCTCATTCGAGAGACGATCAACGGATTCGAACAATTGCCCCAACCTGTCATTTGTGCCCTGAACGGTGGAGCTTTTGGAGGTGGACTTGAATTGGCGCTCGCATGTGATATTCGCATCGCTGCTGAACATGCCACGATGGGACTGACAGAGACAGCGCTTGGCATCATTCCTGGTGCAGGAGGGACGCAACGCCTTCCACGGCTGATTGGTATCGGGCGCGCAAAAGAGATGATTTATACAGCAAGGCGCATTTCAGCACAAGAAGCGGAGCGGATTGGTTTAGTCGAGCGCGTCGTTTCTGCTGAACAATTGTTAGATGAGGCGTTTACAATCGCGACAGCGATTTCGAATAACGCCCCGATTGCCGTTGCTCAAGCGAAAGCAGCAATAAACCATGGCGTGCAAGTCGATATGCATACAGGGCTTGTCATTGAACAAATGGCATATGAGCGAACGATTCATACAAACGATCGGTTAGAAGGGTTACAAGCATTCAAAGAAAAACGAAAACCGGTGTACAAAGGGGAGTAAGGTATGATTTCAAACGAACAATTATCGCTTGTTGAACAACTACAACAAAAACGAAAACAAATTGAACAAGGGGGAGCGCGCAAATATCACGAAAAAAACGCTGAACAAGGGAAATTGTTTGTGCGTGATCGCTTGAAACTGTTATTTGATGAAGGACTACAATTTGAAGATGCATTTTTCGCAAACTGTTTAGCGGACGGACTGCCGGCAGATGGTGTCGTGACAGGGGTCGGGAAAATTAACGGACAAACGGTATGCGTCATGGCAAATGATTCGACCGTCAAGGCAGGTTCATGGGGAGCAAGAACAGTAGAAAAAATTATTCGCATTCAAGAAACGGCTGACAAACTACGATGCCCTATTTTATATTTAGTCGATTCCGCTGGTGCGCGCATCACGGATCAAATTGAAATGTTCCCAGGACGACGAGGAGCAGGACGTATTTTTTACAATCAAGTCAAATTGTCTGGAAAAGTTCCGCAAATTTGCTTATTGTTCGGACCATCAGCAGCAGGTGGTGCATACATCCCTGCGTTTTGTGATATCGTTATTATGGTCGAAGGAAACGCGTCGATGTATCTCGGTTCACCGCGCATGGCGGAAATGGTTATCGGTGAAAAAGTGACACTTGAGGAGATGGGTGGCGCTCGCATGCATTGTTCTGTTTCAGGTTGCGGTGATGTGCTTGTGAAAACGGAAGAAGAAGCGATCGCCTTTGCACGTAAATATTTGTCGTACTTTCCAGCCAATTTTAGTGAAAAACCGCCGGTGGCGGAGCCAAGAGAGCCAAAGACGTTTGATAAAACGATTGAAGAAATCATTCCGAAAAATCAAAATGCCCCGTTCAATATGTACGATTTAATCGACCGCGTGATCGATGAAGGAACGTTTTGTGAAATAAAAAAGTTGTTTGCACCTGAACTCATTACAGGTCTTGCACGCATCAACGGCCAACCGGTTGGGATTATCGCTAATCAGCCGCGCATGAAGGGCGGCGTGTTGTTTCACGACTCAGCAGATAAAGCCGCGAAATTCATTACACTTTGCGATGCTTTTCATATTCCGCTCATCTTTTTAGCAGACATCCCTGGCTTTATGATCGGAACGAAAGTGGAACGAGCGGGAATCATTCGTCATGGTGCAAAAATGATTTCAGCGATGTCAGAAGCAACCGTGCCGAAAATTTCAATCATTGTCAGAAAAGCATACGGAGCAGGATTATATGCTATGGCAGGTCCAGCCTTTGAACCGGATTGTTGCTTAGCTTTCCCACATGCACAAATTGCTGTCATGGGACCAGAAGCAGCCGTGAATGCGGTATATGCGAATAAAATTGCTGAACTGCCAGAAGAAGAGCGAGCCGCTTTTATTGAGCAAAAACGTGAAGAATATCGAAAAGACATCGATATTTACCGACTTGCTTCTGAAATGGTTGTCGATGGCATTATTGCGCCAAATGAGTTACGTTCTGAACTCATTCGACGATTAGATGCATATATGTCGAAATATGTGGTATTTTCTGAACGAAAGCATGGGGTTTACCCTGTGTAGTTGTCAAGACATATGGTACAATGGAGGCGATGTGTTCTAACATCGCCTTTTTTTCGGGAAATTTCCCCGGAAATCGACAACATTTGCATGTTGTGTCGATGAAAAGAAAGCTCCATTTGTTTTTTAAAAAACGCTCTTTGTTCCATACTTCATGTATCTTTTTGTATAATCGAGAAAGGGGATTTGACGTTTGATTTACATATGGCTCATCGCACTATTTCTCATTTATAGCATATTCCCAACGTTGATTGTCCGCATTTTCTCACTTCGTGTACAAAAGAAGGTGAAAAACGGTGTAGCATTGACGTTTGACGATGGTCCAGATCCGGTGTACACGCCTCAGTTGCTTGATTTATTGAAAAAATACAATGTAAAAGCGACGTTTTTCGTTGTCGGCTGGAAGGCGAAAAAATATCCACATCTTATTAAAAGAATGTATGAGGAAGGGCATACGATCGGTTTGCACCATTATTACCATACGAGCAACTGGTTTCTTCCGCCGCTTGTTACGGAATGGGAGCTTGAACGATCAGCACGTGTCATTGAGCACATGACAGGCGTTCGTCCGGTATACTATCGTCCGCCATGGGGACATTTAAACATATGGACGGTGCTCATGCAAAAAAAGTATAAAATCGTCATGTGGACATATATTCTTGGTGATTGGAAAGCTTCAATGAGCGTTGAGCGGCTTTATGGACGATTAGCGAATAGTATAAAAGATGGGGCGATCATCGTATTGCATGATAGCGGTTCGACCATCGGAGCTGATCAACATGCACCAGCGAACATGTTACGAGCATTAGAACAATTATTGCAACATTCTTCTGTTCAATGGGTAAAAGTGAACGAACAATAAAGGGGAACGGAGAAATGGAAGCGAACGACATTTTCATGTATATTCAATCCCACGGTTATATTGTATTGTTTCTATCATTATTTTTCGGCATTGTCGGCATCCCCGCACCCGAAGAGTCACTTCTGTTTTTCGTGGGCATATTTATTTCACACGATCAATTACATTTATTCAAAAGTTTATTTTTCGCGATTTCTGGGGCGACAGTTGGGATGGTTGTTGCCTATATGGCTGGCTATACATTCGGTTCAGCGCTGTTATTTAAATATGGACATTATATTGGTTTTCATCGTCGGCGTTATCGGTATGTTTATCGCCACTTTCGAAAACGCGCTCCTTGGATTATTACATTTGGCTATTTTATTCCGGGTGTTCGTCAGTTATCTCCATACATGGCTGGAGTTGTTCGCGTTCCATTTCTCCCGTTTCTTTTTTTGTCGTTTGCTGGATCAGCGTTTTGGATTAGTTTATTTATATTTGTCGGGAAGTTTCTTGGGGAGCGTATACATATTCCTCTTTACTTATTACCATGGATAATGATCGTGTTTTTTAGTTTATTTTTCATTGGGCTATATGTGAAAAGAAGAAAAACAAATTAAAGGGAGTTCGCATAATGATGAACATTCTCGTACTACCTTTGTTTCAAATGTCATCTGGCCATCATCAAGTGGCCGATGCGCTTATATATTCATTGCAACATCGTTTTCCTAACGTTTCTTGCGAAAAACTTGATTTCTTAAGTTATTGTAACGAACAAATGGAAAGACGAGTAGCGGACTTTTATCTTCGCTGGATTTCGCTATCACCGCACTCATATGAATGGATGTACCAACGATGGATGAAAAAATTTGAACAACCAGCAATGGAACCGTGGTTGCTTTATTTTGAAAAGAAGATGAAACGTCTTCTTCAAGAGAAAAAACCGGATCTCGTCATATGTACGCATTCGTTTCCTTCACACGTGTTGCAGCGATTGAAACAAAGAGGCGCTATAACAGTGCCTGTTATAAACGTATATACAGACTTTTTTTTGAGCGGCATTTGGGGGAAAACAGCGATTGATTATCACTTTGTTCCGCATGGGGAAGCGAAACGATCGCTATGTACGAGATTTCGTATGGAGCGTCATCGCGTTATTGTGACAGGCATTCCGATTCATGAACATATTGTACCTGTACAAAAAATAAAGCGACGAATGAATAAACACATTTTAGTGGCTGGCGGCAATCAAGGACTAGGGAAGATGAAACAATTTTTAAAAAACGCTAACCATTCACAGTTAACGTATTCTGTTTTATGCGGTAAAAATGAAAATTTATATGAAGAATTAAAAAGTTGGAACGACCCGCGTATCCGTCCGTTTCGATATATCTCCGATCGAGCAAAAATGAACGAATTGTATGATGAAGTCGATGCGGTTGTGACAAAGCCGGGCGGTGTCACGATGAGTGAAGTGCTCGCAAAAAAACTGCCTGCTTTTACTCTTTCTTATTTACCTGGACAAGAACAAATGAATTTGCGCTATTTAAGAAAAAAAGAGCTCATTTATTTTCTCAATGACAATGAGCCGTACGATCAACAATTATTGCGTGTATTAATGGACGATGAGGAAATGAATCAATTAGAAAAACGAATGAAACAGTATTGGTTAGGGTGTGAAAAAACAGCGCAAGAAGCGCTTGCCGAATGGATTGAAGCGAATATATATGCAACGAAAAAGCGATGAGATCTGCTCATCGCTTTTATTTTTTTGACTTTCCATATGTGTCAATGCTTAATTGGACATTGATTTGTTGTAACGTATCATTTGTCAGTGAAACTAATCCGTTTGTCGTATATTTGCGCCAGTCATTGACGTTTTGACGATATAAAGCGTTTGATAATTGAAGCGTATCGACCCCTTCTTTTACGCCGAGTTGGAATAGATTTTCTAATTCATTCTTTACTGTTTTTGTTGCGTATTCAATAATTTGTTTTTCAGACATTTGTTCGCGAAGTTCAATGATGCTTCCTTTTGCTTGTACATCAATTGTAAATACAGGATGACCATTTTTTATTTTGTACGATATGCTTGCTTTCGGTTCACGCACGACGAGTGTGCCAATCATATTTCCGTCTGGTTGAATATAAATGGGCGTTCGCCCTGTGCCTTTTGTCACCCAACGCAACCCGTCAAGTTTATGGCGCGGGATACATGCTTGTTTATTGTAACGATGCAAGAAACAGACGCCATCCATTTTTAACATCGGTTTTGCCTTTTTATTTTCTTTCCAACTTTTCTTTTCAATTGCAAGGGAAGGGAGCGGAAAAACAACCGCTTGTTCATTAGAAGCAGCAATCAATTCGTTCAAGCGCTTCGGTTGAATAAAAGAACTTTGTTTGTAAATGTCTGTCGGATTAGCGAGCAAAGAAAAATACGGTGAGTAATCTAAAAATGGTGTTGTTTCGAAAATATGTTCAATCGATTCGGTTGTTGTAAATGCCCAGATTGTATGGCGAATTTCGTTGTAACGATCAAGTACATCAATAACATCACGCACGAGTCCTTTTTTGAGCGCTCGTTCTGTGAAGACGATCCCTTTCACATGCCCCCATGATACACCTTGTTGAATCGCATAATATAGCCGATCTGTTGCAACGTTAAACGTCTCCCCTTTCGCTTTTCCAACGGTCACCGTTGATTTTTGTTTTCCTCCGCCCGCTTCGACTTTCGCAAGTCCTGTAAAACTAATAAGTTGGGCGTAGGCGATCACTTGTCCGTCTTCGTAGTCCACGCCGATCACATGAATATAAGCCAGATGATCAATTTCTTTCATTCCCCAGCATCCAGTTAAAAGGAAACAAAAAAAACAACAAATAAGCGCGCGAGTCATGATTCGTCACCTGGTGTATTATCGTTCGTTTTTAACATTTTTGGCCTTTGTTTAAACTTTTTCCACCCGCTTGTAATAACTACTTTCCATATGTCTCCTGTTGCCGGAGAAATTGGAGCTAAATATGGGACACCGAATGACGTTAAATTAGCTGTGTAAATTAGAAGAAAAAACATTGACGCGATAAAACCAAACAACCCTAACATAGAGGAAGCTGCAAGGACGATAAATCGTAAAATGGACACTGTCCCAGCAAGCGATTGATTCACGAGCGTAAACGTGGCAATGACAGATGTTGCGATGACAACAAGTGTTCCGGGTGCCGCCAGTCCAGCGTTAATGGCGGCCTGACCGATAATAAGACCGCCGACGACGGATAATGTTTGTCCAATCGCAATCGGAAGTCGCATGCCTGCTTCTTTAAAAATTTCAAATAAACTGACCATAATAAACGCTTCAAGCGGGGCAGGGAGCGGTACTCCTTGCCTTGCGAGAACGATTGTTGCCAACAATGTAAACGGCAACTGGTCTTGATGATATGTTGTAATAGCGACCCAAAGTCCCGGTAAAAATACAGCGACGCTCACCCCGATTAGTCGAATAATGCGTTGAAATGTCACAAACACAAACGATGTACTATTGTCTTCAGATGTGTTTAATAAAAACGTTAAGTTTGTCGGGCCAATTAAGGCTGTTGGTGAGCCGTCAATAAAGACCGCGAATCGTCCGCTCAGTAGTGCGTTGACGACAAAATCAGGGCGTCCAGAGTAAGCGAAAACAGGAAATAACGAAATATATTTTTCGCTTAACAATTCTTCTAACTGATTTGTTCCTGTTAAGGCATCAATGTTGATTGTACTTAATCGCCGCTTTAATTCCTCAACGGTTTCTTGATTAATAATATCTTCAATATATAAAATATCAACTTTCGTCCGGCTTCTCTTACCAATTAATACTTGTTCAACGTGCAAGCTGCTCGTTTTTAGCCGTTTTCGGATGAGCGCTACGTTTTTTGCCACTTCTTCAATAAAGCCGTCTTTCGGTCCGCGAATGGATACTTCTGTGTTTGGTTCCTCCGGATTACGGTTCGGTGGATTCGCAAGCGAAATAGAATACATCGCTTCCGCTTCCACAAAGTAAATCACTAAGTCCCCATTAAAAACGATAAAATCTAGTTGTTGGGCAGAGACCGATTTTCCGATTAAATGAAGAGGCATTTGTTTATATTTTTCAATATCTGTCACTGAATATAGCGGATATCGTTGTCCCATGCGTGTAATTGTTGGGAAAATAAATTGTTTGAGTAACTTCGTGTCACATAATTCTTCACAATAAATGAAAATAAGCGAGAGGGGCTTTCGTTCTTTTGAATAAATGGTCGCTGGCATAATCACAACATCTTTACATTGCGAAAAATGTTCTTTTAGCGTTTGTTCATCGACAATGATTTCAGCGGTCATGCGGACGCTCTCCTTTCTTTTATACGTATCGCTAACGCTAGTACGCACAATAACGTCGAAAGAAAACAAATAAAGAAAAACGAAATCGGTAGCAGCCATTTTTTTAACATATGAAAAAACGTGTCATCGCTCATCGGTGTCATCGCGGCGAAGAAAATGACGACGTATACAAATATTAATATCCAACGTCGCGAGGCTTTATTTGTTATGTCAAATAGCTCTGGAATGAGCGCTGTCGCAAGCGAAATGCGAATAAATGCGCCCGCTAGCCATTGATACACGGATAAAAAATCAAAATGCTCTAAATATGTTCCTAAATTCACCATTCTCCATTGCTCAAAGGCCGGATAACGCAAATGACTAGCTTCTGCCGGTCCAAACTCTGTAATGGCTCCAATTGTCGGTCCGATCGATAGACTGGCAGCGACAAGCCCGAATAAAACGAGTTTCATAAAAGAAATGTCCGTTTTCATTTGTTGTTGCATAAACAGTAAAAGAACAATTTCACCATATCCGGTAGCGACGTACATCACTCCCTTCCAAATGGGCATCCAGCCGTTTTCGAGCATCGGTTTTAACAGCTCATAATTTTTATGCGGGATCGTCGCTAAAGCGACAAATATGCCGAACAATACGACGAAAGGTAAAATAATACCTGACGTTTTGGCGATCGATGGCAAGCCAATCGAAGCATTATAAAAACAAATGATACAAAGTGTTACAATAATCGCCCAGTTCGGTGTACCCGTTAAATATGAGGTCGTTGTAAACGTTGTTGTATCTTTTAATGTCACAATACTAATGAGAAGTAAATATAAACATGTGACAGAAGCGATAAAATAGGCCATTGGGGCACCGATATTTTCTTTTAGCCATTGAAAGATGTGCGTTTGTTGTGATTGTTTGATAGGAAAATAAATGAGAGGAAGAAACATGACAAGCAACACAAGCCCAATGACGGTCGAGATCCACGCATCCCGCCCAGCAATTTCAAGTAAAACAGGAATGATGATGACATGATTCATAAGACCGATCGATAACATTAACACGAATAACATTTGTACCGTATTCATATACACACACCTTTTTCCTTTTTGTATTTTTATCGTTTCCAAACAGGGAAATGATATGCATTGTCACCATCTAGACTCGTTTCACCATATAAATAAAAAAGTAGTTGTGCTACAATAAATGAAGTGAACGTACAGTCGAGGAGGAACGAACATGAAAATGACGTTAGGTGTATTATACGGCGGCAAATCGCCTGAACATAAAGTATCATTACAAACGGCACGTTCGGTCATTAATGCCATAAATAAAGAAAAGTTTCGTGTCGTCCCCATTTACATTACGACCAATGGAGAATGGCTGCGTGGGGAAGCGATTGAAGGGGAAGTGCAACATGTGAAGCAGCTTGCTTTTCAACAAGGTTTACCAGCGCTTGCGTCTATTGCAAATCGTTCGGAAAAAAAAGAAGAGCGCATTGATGTTATTTTCCCTCTTTTACACGGGCCGAACGGAGAAGATGGAACAGTGCAAGGGATGTTAGAATTATTAAACGTACCGTATGTTGGGAACGGTGTGTTAGCATCAGCTGTCGGTATGGATAAGGTTGTTATGAAACAACTGTTTGCGCAAGCGGGATTAAAACAAGCACGTTACGTCTTTTTCTTGAAAAAAGAATGGGAAAAACATGAAGAAAACGTATATGAAACAGTAGAACGTGAGCTTGGCTATCCGTGTTTTGTCAAACCAGCCAATGCTGGTTCGAGCGTAGGAATAAGTAAATGTAAAAACCGTGAGCAGCTACAAGTGGCATTCCAAGAGGCGTTTCGTTACGATCGAAAAGTAATCGTCGAAGAAGCGATTGTTGGCCGTGAAGTAGAAATTGGGGTGATCGGAAACGATGAGCCAATTTGCTCTGTTGTTGGGGAAATTGTGCCGAAAAAAGAATTTTACGATTACGAAGCAAAATATGTCGATGGAAATACAGAATTAGTTATTCCAGCGAACATTACAGATAAAGAATACGAAACGATGAAACAAATGGCGCTTACCGCTTTTAAAGTGCTCGATTTAGCTGGATTAGTCCGCGCCGACTTTTTCTTGACGGCAGATGGGGAGGCGTATATTAACGAAGTCAATACGATGCCAGGCTTCACCCCATTTAGCATGTTCCCGCTTTTATGGAAACATACTGGCGTATCGTACGAGGAGTTAATTGAACGCCTTATTCAACTAGCGATTGAGCGATATGAAGAAAAACAAAACATTACGTATGTGTTTTAAGGTGATGATATGATTAAACGTTCATTAGCTAATATTCAAACAATGATTCCGAACAGCACGGTGGATGAGCGCTTTGCTTCCGTTGTCATTCACGGTGTGTCGACAGATACGCGTACAATTGAGCAAGGAAATTTGTACGTTCCGCTAAAAGGAGCGACATTTAACGGTCATCAATTCGTCATGCAGGCGTTTGAAAAAGGCGCAGCGGCTGCGCTATGGAGCACACATGAGCCAAATGCTCCGAAAGATGTGCCGCTCATTTTTGTTGATGATTCGCTCGTTGCATTGCAACAGCTAGCTCATGCGTATCGAAAACAACTTCGCACACGCATGATCGGTGTGACAGGGAGCAATGGAAAAACGACGACAAAAGATATGATCGCCTCTTTGCTTGGAACGGTATATCGTGTGCAAAAGACGGAAGGGAATTTAAATAATCATATTGGTGTGCCGCTAACGCTTCTCCGCCTCAAAGAAGAAACAGAATATGCAGTCGTTGAAATGGGGATGAGTGGGTTTGGAGAGATTGAATTACTCTCTACCATAGTTGAACCAGATGTGGCGATTATTACAAATATTGGTGAATCACATTTACAAGAGCTCGGTTCGCGTGAAGGAATTGCAACAGCGAAGTTTGAAATTGTAAAAGGCCTAAAACGTGACGGACTGTTTATTTATCACGGAGATGAACCGTTGTTGCAAACGCGTGTGGAAAGCGCTAATCTTTCGCATGTTCAAACGTTCGGCATGACAGCAGCAAACGATTATTATCCAACGGATATTCGTATTCAAGCGGACGGAACGACGTTTACAATAAATCATTGGCCAAACGAAGTATTTCATATGCCGCTTCTTGGCCGACACCATGTCATGAACGCTCTTGCAGCCATGGCAGTCGCTCGTTTCGCTTCTGTTGATGTGACCGATATGAAAAAAGGATTTTCGCGTTTATCTGTTACAAAAATGCGCACAGAAGTCATCAAACGCCATGACGGAGTGACGATCATTAACGATGCATATAACGCAAGTCCGACGTCGATGCGAGCGGCGCTTCAGTTGCTCGCACAATTGACACAATATCGTAAAAAAATTGCCGTTGTCGGCGATATGCTTGAATTAGGTGAACAAGAAATGGCTTTCCACGAACAAATTGGCGAGATGATCGATCCGCAAAAAATAGATTATGTACTTACGTACGGAGAGCGTGCCAAAGCGATCGCTGAACGGGCAAGCAAGCGGTTTAGCGAAGGACGTGTTCGTTCGTATACAAATAAGGCGCAATTAGCTGCAGACTTACAAGCGATGATGGGAGCGGGCGATGTTATTTTATTAAAAGCATCTCGCGGTATGAAGTTAGAGGAAATCATTTCTTTGTTAAATGAGTAAAAAGAAACGTTCAATTTGTTGAAAACATATGCATAAAATGGTATGATGAACAAGAGCTATTTACGGAATGAATTTCAACAAGGCACTTCCGTCTATACGGGAATGCCTTTTTTCGTAAGTTATTTGAAGAAGGAGTATGAAAACATTGGTTACATTTAAAGAATTTGGATTGAGTCCAGAAGTAATGAAAGCAGTTAGTAAAATGGGATTTGAAGAGGCAACACCGATTCAGGCGGCTACGATTCCGCTTAGTCTACAAAATCGTGATGTCATTGGTCAAGCGCAAACAGGAACAGGGAAAACGGCGGCATTCGGCATTCCGCTTGTTGAGAAAATTGATATGAACAACGATGCAGTGCAAGCGATCGTTGTTGCGCCAACGAGAGAGTTAGCTATTCAAGTGTCCGAAGAGTTATATAAAATCGGTTCAACGAAGCGTGTACGCGTGTTGCCGATTTACGGTGGGCAAGACATTGAGCGACAAATTCAGGCATTAAAAAAGCACCCACATATTGTTGTCGGTACGCCAGGACGTATTCTTGATCATATTCAACGTCGTACGCTCCGTTTGCAAAACGTGCATACGGTTGTGTTAGACGAAGCAGATGAAATGTTGAACATGGGATTTGTCGAAGACATTGAGGCGATTTTAAGCCACGTGCCGACAGAGCGTCAGACGCTTCTTTTTTCAGCGACGATGCCAGAGCCGATTCGTCGTATCGCTGAACGATTTATGAACAATCCGGAGCTCGTTCGTGTCAAAGCAAAAGAGATGACAGTTCCAAACATTGAACAATATTACATTGAAATTCAAGAAAAGAAAAAGTTTGACACGTTAACGCGTTTATTAGATATCCAATCTCCTGAGTTAGCGATCGTTTTCGGAAGAACGAAGCGTCGTGTCGATGAGCTAGCAGAAGCGCTCAATTTGCGTGGTTATGCGGCTGAAGGCATTCACGGTGATTTAAGCCAGGCGAAGCGTTTATCTGTGCTGCGTAAGTTTAAAGAAGGTTCGATTGATATTTTAGTTGCAACGGATGTCGCTGCACGCGGTTTAGATATTTCTGGTGTGACGCATGTATATAATTTCGATATTCCACAAGACCCAGAAAGCTATGTTCACCGTATTGGTCGCACAGGACGTGCTGGTAAAACGGGAATGGCGATTACGTTTGTTACACCTCGTGAAATCGGACAGTTACATCATATCGAGAAGACGACGAAGCGGAAAATGGAGCGCATGAAACCGCCAACGTTAGATGAAGCGCTTGAAGGTCAACAACGAGCAGCGATCGAAAAATTGCTGGCGACAATTGAGCATAACAATTTATCGTTTTACAAACGTGCAGCAGAAGAATTGTTAGAAGAACACGATTCCGTTTCACTTGTTGCCGCATGTATTAAAATGTTAACGAAAGAGCCTGATATGACGCCAGTACAGCTGACAGAAGAGCCACCGGTGATGAAAAAAGAGAAAAAGCGACAAGTGCAGACGCGTCAACGCCGCAATGAAACGCGTGGCCGTGGAGCGAAAACGCGTGCGAAACGATAGGAGCTGTCTTCATAGATAGCTTCTTTTTCTTTATTGGAGGGATATGGATGATTGTCGGGATTGGGATTGACATTGTGGAGTTAAGTCGCATTGCTCAATTGATCGAACAACAGCCAAAATTTATTGACCGCATTTTAACACATAATGAGCGCATTCGTTTTCAACAATTATCGTCAAAACGAAAAGTTGAATTTATGGCTGGGCGCTTTGCAGCAAAAGAAGCGTATGCGAAAGCGGTGGGGACGGGGATTGGCACACATGTTTCATTTCACGATATTGAAATTCAAAATGATGAAAACGGTAAGCCATATATCGTTTCCACGTCATTGAATGAACGTGTGCACGTCTCCATTTCTCATAGCGAACATTATGCTGTTGCTCAAGTAATCATTGAACGCTTGTCAAGCTAGTCTGCATATTCTCCCGCTTGACCTCATATGATGGCTTATGAAGGAAGTCCAAATGAGGTAAAGGGGTTGAAAAAATGAGACGAACATTGCTTTTTTGGTGCCTGCTTCTTTTTGTTGTAGGCAGTTTGGCCGCTTGCGGAGAAAAGTCGCAACAAGATGTATTAAAAGCGCTCGATGAAAAAGTGCAAACGATGTCTGGGTACAAAGCAGAAGCAAAAATGACGCTTCAAACAGGAACAGAACCACAAGTGTATGAAATTGAAATTTGGCATAAGTCGCCAAACTACTACCGAGTGAACTTAAAAAATGCTCAGCGTGACCAACATCAAATGATTTTGCGTAACGATGAAGGAGTATTTGTATTAACGCCAGCGTTAAATAAAAGTTTTCGCTTTCAAAGCGACTGGCCGCAAAATACAAGTCAAGTATACTTGTATGAATCGCTCGTGAAAGACATTTTAGCTGATTCGAAAGCAGACTTTAAAGCAACAAACAATCATTATATATTCCAAACGAAAACAAATTACGAAAACAAAAAAATGTTGCCAAAACAAGAGATTACATTAAACAAGAAAGACTTAACACCAGTCAAAGTGACCGTTATGGATATTGACTCGCAACCGATGTTAACGGTCGAGTTTTCGAAAGTAGAGTGGAACGCCGCGTTTGATGATAATGCTTTTGACGTAAGTAAAAACATGACGAGAGCGAAGTTAGAAAACGAACAAGAAGTAACAAAAGAAGCGAATCAACAAGCAGTGCCAGTCATGTATCCGACATATGAGCTCGATGGGGTGAAACTTGTCGAAGAAAAAGAATTTACAACAGCAAACGGCAAGCGAATTGTCATGACATTTGCCGGAGAAAAATCGTTTACGCTTGTACAAGAAAAAGCGCATGCTGTACCAACAGCGAACGTATCGACAACGGTTAAAGGTGAGCCTGTTGATTTAGGATTTGCGGTTGGGGCAATGACAAGCGGAACGTTGACGTGGACGTATAAAGGGGTCGATTTTATTCTCGCTTCCCAAGACTTAACGAAAGATGAAATGGTCGCGATTGCTCGTTCCGTACAAGGAAAGATGATGAAGTAAGACTCGCATGGCGGGTCTTTATTTTTTTGTTGACATGACGCAAGGAGAAAAGAAATAATCAAACGTGAACACATTTTTGAAGGGGTATGAAGGATGGATCAAGCATTTTATCGCGATACATGGGCAGAAATTGATTTAGATGCCATTTTTTATAATGTGCAATCGATGAAGCAGCATGTCGGTCCGCATGTCGAAGTCATTGCTGTGGTGAAGGCGAACGCTTATGGACATGGGGATATCCAAGTAGCGAAAACCGCGCTAGAAGCAGGTGCAACGAGATTAGCAGTCGCTTTTTTAGATGAAGCGCTAGCGCTGAGAAAAAAAGGGGTTTCTTTAGACGTACCGATTCTCGTACTTGGAGCGACAAACCCTCAATATGCGTCGTTAGCCGCCAGTCAAAACATTGCGTTAACTGTTTTTCGAGCCGAATGGTTTGAACAAGCATTCATGTATGGACCGTATGAGCAACCGTTGAACGTTCATATAAAATTGGATACAGGGATGGGGCGACTAGGAGTTAAAACGAAAGAAGAAGTGCAACGAATTGTAAACATAGTGGAACAAAAAGAATCGTTTGTTATTGAAGGAGTATATACGCATTTTGCAACAGCCGATGAACAAAATGTTGACTATTTTTCGTTTCAATACGATACATTTATGCACATGCTAGAGTGGCTTCCTGCAAAACCTCCGCTCATTCATTGCGCCAATAGCGCCGCGGGACTGCGTTATCCTGATCGAGTATTTAATGCCGTACGCTTAGGCATCTCGATGTATGGGTTGGCACCGTCGCAAGAAATGAAACCATTGTTACCTTATCCGTTAAAAGAAGCGTTCTCGCTCCATAGTCGTTTAACGCATGTAAAAAAGGTGAAAGCTGGAGAAAAAATAAGCTATGGAGCGACATATGAGGCAAAAGCAGATGAGTGGATTGGTACGGTTCCAATCGGTTACGCAGACGGTTGGTTACGTCGTATGCAACATTTTTCTGTTCTTGTTGATGGAAAGCGCGCCCCTATTGTTGGACGTGTTTGTATGGACCAAATGATGATTCGTCTGCCGTATGAGCTTCCTGTCGGTACAAAAGTGACGCTCATCGGTGAACAAAAAGGTGAACGCATTTCTGTTGATGATGTTGCAACCCATTTGAACACAATTAATTATGAAATTCCTTGTACAATTAGTTATCGTGTTCCCCGTATTTTTTTAAAAAACAAGAGTATAATTGAAGTGAGAAATGCGGTATTATAGTAGATGGGTGCAATGAGAACGATTGTTTTCGAAAAATTTCTACAAAATTTGGACGAATGATGCTGGAAATGACTTTGCATCGCGATGATGAAATGGTATGATGTAAATTGGGAGCAACTATGTGGTTGTAGTTTAGTTGGAGGTGTGTGTTTGTGTCTGAATCCAGCGCAACAACAGAAATTGTTATTCGGTTACCGCAGGCGTTAGTGAGCGAATTAGATGGAATTGTGAAGCAAGAAAACGGCAGCCGAAATGAGCTCATTTATCAAGCGATGAAAATGTACATCCGCGAACGGAAAAAACGTCAAATTCGAGAAGCGATGAGACGTGGGTATATGGAGATGGCGAAAATTAATTTGTCGCTTGCATCGGAGGCTTTTCTTGCGGAATATGAAGCTGACCACACCGTTGAACGCTTAGTTAGCGGGGGGTAATCTTTTGATTGTCAAACGTGGTGACGTGTATTTTGCCGATCTTTCTCCAGTAGTTGGATCTGAGCAAGGGGGCGTGCGCCCTGTGCTTGTTATTCAAAATGACATTGGGAACCGTTTCAGTCCAACCGTCATTGTTGCTGCCATTACTGCGCAAATCCAAAAAGCGAAGTTGCCTACACATGTTGAAATCGACGCAAAGCGCTACGGATTTGAACGGGACTCTGTCATTTTGCTTGAACAAATTCGGACGATTGATAAACAGCGTCTGACAGATAAGATTACCCATCTAGATGACGAGATGATGGATAAAGTAGATGAAGCGTTGCAAATTAGTCTCGGTCTTATTGATTTTTAATATGTCGAAAAATAGCTACATTGTGTAGCTATTTTTGTTTAGAGGAGGAATTTTGTTTGGAACTACTAAAGCAGTTGGCTATGAAATTACATATTCCGTTTGTCAACGTCCAACAAGTTATTCAGCTTTATGAGGAAGGGAATACGATTCCGTTTATTGCTCGTTACCGAAAAGAAATGACTGGCGCGCTCGATGAAGTGCAAATTCGCACCATTTTAGATGAATGGCATTACTTGCAAAACTTAGCGAAGCGAAAAGAAGAAGTGATTCGTTTAATTGATGAACAAGGAAAGTTGACGGACGAACTGAAAGAAGCGATTACAAAAGCGACGAAACTGCAAGAAGTAGAAGACTTATATCGTCCATATAAACAAAAGCGACGAACAAAAGCGACAATTGCGAAAGAAAAAGGGTTGGAACCTTTTGCAGAATGGTTATTAACGTTTCCGAATGAGTCGATTACAGAACGAGCACAATTGTTTATTGATGAGCAAAAAGAAGTACATACGATCGAAGAAGTGATCCAAGGTGCGAAAGATATTATTGCTGAAAAAGTGTCCGATGACGCCACGCTTCGTCAATGGATTCGTCAGCAAACGTGGCAAACAGGAATGATCGTTTCTGTTGGAAAAGAAGTAGAAAAAGACGAAAAGCGTGTATTTGAAATGTATTACGATCACCGTGAACCGGTCGCTAAAGCGCCTGCCCACCGTGTTTTAGCAATGAACCGCGGCGAAAATGAAGGAATTTTACGCATTGCAATTGATGTAGATGCTGAACGAATCATTACATACATTCGTAAACAAGTTATACAAAATGAGCGCTCATCGGCAGCTGACATTGTTGCTGAGGCGATTGAAGATGCATATAAACGTTTGATTGCTCCGTCTATTGAGCGAGAGGTACGAAATGAGTTGACAGAACATGCGGAAGAACGAGCGATCCACATTTTCGCTGAAAACTTACGCAACTTGCTGCTGCAACCACCGTTAAAAGGCAAGGTCGTTTTAGGGATCGACCCAGCATATCGTACAGGATGTAAGTTAGCCGTCGTCGATGAAACCGGAAAGGTACTTCATATTGATGTCATTTATCCACATCCACCGAAAAATGAGGTGGAGAAAGCGAAAGAAAAATTAAAGCAATTGCTTCATATGTATCAAGTAGAGTTAATTGCGATTGGAAACGGAACGGCATCGCGAGAGACAGAGCAGTTTGTAGCTGATACAATTTCTGAGTGGGAAGGAAACGTGTTTTATTTAATTGTCAATGAAGCAGGGGCAAGTGTATATTCTGCATCAGATTTAGCGCGTAAAGAGTTTCCACATCTGCAAGTGGAGGAACGAAGCGCTGTATCGATTGCTCGACGCGTTCAAGACCCGCTTGCTGAATTAGTAAAAATTGATCCGAAGTCTGTAGGAGTTGGGCAATATCAGCATGACGTGTCGCAAAAAAAGCTTGAGCAATCGTTGCAATTTGTCGTAGAAACGGTTGTCAACCAAGTTGGTGTAAACGTGAATACAGCTTCTCCAACATTGCTGCAATATGTATCTGGCTTAACGAAGACAGTGGCCGAAAATATTGTGAAATACCGTGAAGAACACGGGAAGTTTACAAATCGTGTGCAATTAAAACATATTCCGCGCCTTGGAGCGAAAACGTACGAGCAATGCATCGGGTTTTTGCGCATCATAGATGGAGATGAGCCGTTAGACCGCACACCAATCCACCCTGAGCGATATGAAGAAGTGTATCAATTGTTACGACGCCTCGGTTTTTCGACAGAAGCGATCGGAAGTGAGCAATTGCGAGTTGCACTTGAAGGGATAAATATAGAAGAAACAGCACAAGAATTGAACATAGGGGTATTGACGCTCCAAGATATTATCGATGCACTTAAGCGCCCAGAGCGCGATCCGCGCGATGATTTGCCGAAGCCAATCCTCAAGCAACATGTGTTGAAGATGGAGGATTTGAAAAAAGGTATGGAATTAGAGGGAACAGTACGAAACGTCGTCGATTTCGGTGTATTCGTAGATATCGGTGTGAAACAAGATGGACTTGTTCATATTTCCAAACTAAGCAATCGATATGTGAAACATCCGCTTGATGTTGTGTCAGTCGGGGATATTGTAAAAGTATGGGTTGATTCGGTCGATTTGCAAAAAGAGCGCATTGCTTTAACAATGATTCCTCCAACATCGGAAAACACACTGTCATGAGCAGTGTGTTTTCCGGTAAAAAAACCAACATTGATTGAGAAGTTTAATTTGAGCGCGATTTTTCTCATAATATGCACGGCGCATTTGGTTTTTTAGCCACATCGGCATGACGATCACCTTCAAATTGTTTTTTATTATGTTATGAGTAAAAGAGCCCAATGGTGAAAGGACGGAAAGAAAATGGATGAGCGCGAGTTGCAGGAGCTTGTTGAGTGCATATCGTTACATATATTTCATAAGCCATTTCGGCATCGAGCACTATTTAATGACCGGTTAAAGACGACAGGCGGGAGGTATTTACTTTCTACACATAACATTGAACTGAATCGAAAATATTACGAACAACACGGGGAAGAAGAACTCATTCAAGTAATTAAGCACGAATTATGCCACTATCATTTGCACTTAGAAGGAAAAGGTTATCGCCATCGTGATCGTGATTTTCGAGAATTGTTACAAAAAGTACAAGCTCCACGCTTTTGCAAACCTGTTGTATTAGCAAAGACAGGAAAGAAATATTATTATGAATGCACATCATGCCATTATATATATGTGCGTAAAAGAGCGATGGATACGAATCGATATGTATGTGGACGCTGTCGAGGAAAATTAAAAAAAATAAAAAGAGAGTGTTGACAAGCCAAATCTTTATATGCTAAATTATAAAAGCCGTCGTTATTCAACGAGAAAAAACAAGTGAGAAAAAGACGGTTGACAGACGTAAAAAGAATAAATATAATATAAGCAGTCCTAATGATTAGATTGTTCCGCAGTAGCTCAGTGACGAGCAACGCTTCTTTGAATAAGTTGCGAGTTGCCTCGATGCATCCATCATCATTGAGTATACTAGTAGAGGAAGAGGCAGTAAAGTTAAACTATAATATTGGTTGGGTAGTATGAGCCACTTTTGTTATTATTCCGCAGTAGCTCAGTGGTAGAGCACTCGGCTGTTAACCGAGCGGTCGTAGGTTCGAATCCTACCTGCGGAGCCATTGGAGAAGTACCCAAGTGGCTGAAGGGGACGGTTTGCTAAACCGTTAGGTCGTTCTTTTACGGCGCGCGGGTTCAAATCCCGCCTTCTCCGCCAGGAAGATAATGAATATGGCCCGTTGGTCAAGTGGTTAAGACACCGCCCTTTCACGGCGGTAACACGGGTTCGAATCCCGTACGGGTCATCCTTTGGAGTGCTCATTTTGTTCACTCCATTTTATTTCGGAGGATTAGCTCAGCTGGGAGAGCACTTGCCTTACAAGCAAGGGGTCGGCGGTTCGATCCCGTCATCCTCCACTCTTGTTGGTCCCGTGGTGTAGTGGTTAACATGCCTGCCTGTCACGCAGGAGATCGCGGGTTCGATCCCCGTCGGGACCGCCATTAAAAAAAGTTTTTATAGCGTTTCAACATACATGTTCAATTGTTTATTGGGCTATAGCCAAGCGGTAAGGCAACGGACTTTGACTCCGTGATGCGCTGGTTCGAATCCAGCTAGCCCAGCCATTGACGTAATGAGCCATTAGCTCAGCAACGAGCAAAACTTCTTCGAATATGTTGCGAGTTGTCCCGACGCACTTGACATCTTGAGTGTGCTAGTAGAGGAAGGGACAGGTAAAGCAAAATTGAATAAGGTTTTTTAATTTATTAATGAGCCATTAGCTCAGCAGGTAGAGCATCTGACTTTTAATCAGAGGGTCGGAGGTTCGAGTCCTCCATGGCTCACCATGTATGCGGGTGTGGCGGAATTGGCAGACGCACCAGACTTAGGATCTGGCGCCTTTGGCGTGGGGGTTCAAGTCCCTCCACCCGCACCAGTCGGTCGGTTTTTTAACAATATGCGGTCGTGGCGGAATGGCAGACGCGCTAGGTTGAGGGCCTAGTGGGGGCAACCCCGTGGAGGTTCAAGTCCTCTCGGCCGCATCTAAAAAACTTGACTTTGATTGATGAAATGTGATATATTGAAAAGGTCGTTAAAAATGCGCCCGTAGCTCAATTGGATAGAGCATCTGACTACGGATCAGAAGGTTAGGGGTTCGAATCCTCTCGGGCGCGCCATGTTTATATCAATGAGGACGGGAAGTAGCTCAGCTTGGTAGAGCACATGGTTTGGGACCATGGGGTCGCAGGTTCGAATCCTGTCTTCCCGACCATCTCGTATGTAATATTGATAAAAATCAATCAACAATATGCGGGTGTAGTTTAGTGGTAAAACCTCAGCCACGAGCGACACTTCGCTGAATCAGCTACGAGTTGCCTCGACGCATCAATCATCTTCGGATTTGCTAGTAGAGGAAGAGGCATGATTGGTCGTAGTATGTAATGTTGATGAAAATCAATTAACAACGTGCGGGTGTAGTTTAGTGGTAAAACCTCAGCCTTCCAAGCTGATGTCGTGGGTTCGATTCCCATCACCCGCTTTGATGTTCCTTGAAAACTGAACGAAGCGAAAAGCGTACAGAAGCTAAGGATAACTTTTCTATGGAGAGTTTGATCCTGGCTCAGGACGAACGCTGGCGGCGTGCCTAATACATGCAAGTCGAGCGGAC
>NZ_JAHZOF010000010.1:0-79160 GCF_019553625.1 Anoxybacillus sp. ST70 | reverse complement strand
ATCTATTCATGAGACATGAACCTCCTTGTGGATAGTTGTGGCACATCTATTTTAACCAAGGAATCGGGTTCATGTCTCCTTTTTTGTTTGGTTGTAAATTTATGTTAGCGAATTTGCTCATCTACAGTTAACGAGATGATAACTTAAAAATGACGAAAAAACAAGGCGGGGCGATCCGCCTTTTGTTTTAAAAAAAGCAAAATGTCGAAAAAAATCATTTGACATGTTTTTTCGTATAAAATCGCGTAAAATCGTTGATATTATAGGTTTTTCGTATAAAAATGTAGAAAATTCGTTTTTGATATAATAAAAACAAGGACACCTTCCCATACTTGTAGCATATCGTTTATGTAGGAAGGTGATTCTTATGAATGACAAGGAAAACGGGTTAAAAAACAATAAGAGGGGGAAATCTGATATGCTAAATACGAAGGAGTTGGTTCAAAAGACTGTTAGTGATGTGAAGAAAAATAAATCTCCCGTCGACGAAGCTTTGAAACGATTCCGTGACGAGAACGGATATGAATTTTTAGATATGATTAACAACACTAAAATCCGTCAAAAGCATCTGCTAAGACAATTACAAAAAAGGGATTATGATGACAATGATTTTTTTGACCTGTTTGAAAATAAACAAGGAGAATGATGGAGGTTTTGTATGAGTCATTCAGAATTTCGACAAGGTGATATCATATGGTTTAACTTCCCGGAAGAAGACCCTAAACCTCAGTACACGATTAAAGGTCTTCATCCGGCTCTTTTATTACACGATTATACTTTGCCTAATCAAACCGTTGTTTTAGCTCCTTTAACATCTTTATATGATAAAGATGGAAATAAGAAAGAACTAAAATCATATCATTTGCCACTTTACAAAAAAGACTATCCAAACTTGAACAATGATTCGTATGTAAAATTAGACCAAATCATGACTTTTTCTCGAAACAAAATCGGTAGCTATATATGTTCTCTAAACGAAGTTGATAAAGCTTCTTTACATATCAAAATAATTGAATCGCTTCAGATGCAGGATACTATTAGAGAAATTGTCTTTAAACAAATTGAACGTACCGTTCAAGAATTAATTGAAAAATATGTAGAAGATGCCATTTCAAAAGATCTATAGTATTCCCCGCCTTCTTAACAAGATAAGGCGGGGGATTTTTATTTTATAATTTCACACGCAATCTTTGCCCAACACGAATCAAATTCGGATTCGCGATATTGTTCAGTTTTTGCAACTCGTCTATTGTTGTATTGTACTTCTTAGCGATGCTAGAAAGCGTGTCGCCTTTTTGAACAACATATACATCGCCAGTGCTCATTTTCAACTTTACACGCTTTTTGAAGTCTTCAAATGCTTGTCCGTTTTTAACCCACGGTGCAGGGCAGTTCTTCCGCGTGACATCATAGTGACGTACAATATCTTTCATCGGGTCGAGTTTGAATCTTTTACACAACTCTACAAACACATCTTCGGTACGAGCGACTGTGTCGGGATGAAATGTACCGTCTTTCTCTATACACATTTCTACGCCGATAGACAACAAATTCGCGTTTGGTTTCAACTCTGGAACGCCTCGATACGTGCCATCATTCGCATGGTACGCTACTTCATCAAGCGGAATGATATTGAGCGCTTCATTTTTATCAACGAAAATGTGCGCCGATGCGTATCGTTGCGCTTGGATAATGGAGCGATCAAAATACGTGAAATGGTTGGATGCTGATGCGCCCGGATTGGCTGTCCAATGCAGGACGAGCTTTTTCACGCCTTTTAGTTTCGTTCCTGGACGCGAATATTTGTTTACACGAATAAATTTTTCCGTCCACGTGCTCATTGTTTCTCCTCTCCCTTCTGATTTTCACTTTTTAACTGCGCAAATACCTTCGAAACCTGCCCTGGAATGGATACACCCAAACGACCGAGGTTTTCAATAAAACTAATGCCTTCATTGCCAATCAGAAACATAATCATCGTGTTGCGCATAAAATCACCGCTACCCGTCACCGCATCCAGCTGATTTGCTACAATGACCGCTAAAATCATGGCCATTTTTTTCATCAATCCTCGAAAAGCCGTCTTGGATGAAACCTCTTTTGTACCAACAGCGACCATCAGTCCCGAAATATAATCCACGGCCATCATAATTCCAAGCGCAATCGCAAGATGGTCAACCCCGCCAATTAAATAGGCGATAGCTGATGTGCTACCGCCTGTAACCGTTGTGTATAGTGTGTTTGTATTATGTTTCATTTGGTTTCCTCGCTTTCATCAAAAGTAAAAGCACACTCTCATACGAAAGTGTGCTTGTTGCGCATTATCGTCCTACTGCGTAGTAAAAAAGAGCCAACAAAGAATTTGTTGGCTTTCTTTATAGTATCTTTTGATAGTACTAGCAACAATGTTTTCTTTATTTATCCTTTTTAAATTGCATGTCCACTGATTGTTGTGAAATTAGTGAAAAATTAAAAGGGAGTACCTTTCCTTGAATAGGTGTTATTTCTGTTGGTTTTCCTACCATTTTGGTATAATCTCTTCTCATTTGTTGAAAAATACTACTGTAAATTTTTTGATTCTTTTTATAAGCAACATATAATTCAAATAGCCACTCAATATCAACATATTCGTATCTGTTAACCATAATTATATGCTTATGAGAATTTATAAAATCAACTTCAAATATCTGTTCAAATTCTTTTAACTGACTGGTTCTATATTCCTTTTGTGCAATAAACTTTGTATCAGCCCAGTGAGCAACATAATTTCGAGCTTTATAACATTCATTTATTTTTTGTTGAATATCTGTACTAAGATTATCTAATTGTATAATACTTTCCTTACCTTCTTTTAAAAGCCTTTCTTCTAATTTTTCTGCTGTTTTACGAAACTTAGCGTATGAAACAGCCTCCTTTGTTTTGTCACCGATTAAGTTAAGAAGCCGAAGATTAACAAATTCCAATTTATCCCGAATCTCAGCGTATTTATAAAATGGGATAGGCTTTATTTTTGCTCTATTCTGCATATAAAGCGGGTCATTCAGTACTTTTATTATAGTTTCAAGGGAAACTTCATTAATTTCGGAATCATACTCCTTTATTTTTGTACGACATAAATCCTCAACTTCACTTAAATATCGCCTATATCTCCACATTTGCTTTTGAACTTGCTCAATTATTAAACCTAAATAATCTATAAAATCGTCTTTAGTCTCAAGATTATACTTAATCTTCCCCATTAACTATCTCCCCTTATTACAAAGTTAAATCTAATAATTTTAGTATAAGAGGAATTTTTTGTATACGAAAGAGTTTTTTAATTACTGTGTAATTAAGTCCTCTCTTCCCTTTGAAATTAAATAAGCGTCAATCCCTTCTTTCAAATCAGGACGACGCTGGATCACGTAATCGTATGTGTACGCTTCGTCAATGATACGCTGAGCAAGATAAGCTGCCATTGTTACATACCTCCTAACAGTAAGTCATCTAAGGCTTGTTGGATAATTTGTTGGCGTTGTTCTAGTTCTTTCACCTGTTCACTCAATGGCTTCACGTAAACAGGTTCTTGTGGCTCGGTTGCGTTCGGGTCGGGATAACTAAACTCTAATTCTAGCGTTTCGGGATTTACGCGGTAACCGTTGCATTGTGAGAAATCCTGCGCATATTGACCGTATTCGAGCTGAATAACACCAACTGTATCGCGAACACGCTCTTTTAACGCTTGATACGTTTCAAAATCTTGGTTAACGGTCGTTTCGATGACCGCGCCCATCCTTTCACCTGTGTCGAGAATGACGTTACCTGTGGTTTTGTCGTAATAAATTTTTCTCCCTATTTGCTTTATCATGTTACTCCCCCTATTCAAATGCTATCCAATCTATTGTAACGTTTTGTGAGTAAGAAACAATGAATCCTCCAGTTACAAGAGAAATCCTAGAATCTGCTTGATACATGTTTGTTGAAGGAATAGAAAATAGTGACGAATTACCATTAAAATTTCCAGCAACTTGTCCCTTTGAACTTATATAACATAATACATATTTTGGGTTAAAAGCTAATCCTGTAACAGAAACGCTATTGTTATTAGTAATAGAAACTGTTCCACTCGCCCATCTTTTTCCCTCTACCAATGTACCTGTCACACCAAAAATATTTACGCCTTGTCTAATATTTGAAGGAATTAAATCAGGATCGCCTTTAACGATTCCACTTCCATTGTGGTAACCATCTGGGATCGTTTGATCTATTGTACTCGGTGTAATAGTAATAGCCCCTCTATTCGGCATTATTCCTGTCTGTTCTCCGCTATCATTGGTGAACGTCTTACCACTCAATACGTCTGCAGGTTGAGCCGTTCCCCCACCTCCTTCACCCTGTAAGATAAAATTTCCAGAAATAGCATTGTATCTAAGGGTATATATACCTCCTGCTTTTAAGACTGCAGCATTTCCGTTTGGTTTCTTGATCGGTTTAGCACCAAGATTATTCCAATTCAAAGTGGGATTGGCACCACTATCTACATGGACGGTAATCACAATCCCCATTTTATCTACTAACGCTGTCGGTGCAGGATTACTTGAACACGTATATGCTGTCGCTGTTCCTCCTGTTGTTCCGCCATCCGCTGGATGTTTCACATAATCAGCCGAATGCGCAGCAAGAGCGTCATTCACTTCTTTCACCGCACTCGGTGTTGCAGCCTCACTTGTGCTCGTGCTGTTTGTCGAAGTGTTTAACTTCACAATTCCTGCCTGTGTGGTGCTGGCAGTTGGCAACGATTGTTGGGGCAGTTGTTCTGATAGGATTTTTCCATCTGGTCCTAATATAGCGACTTTCCCATCAATCTTGTCCCAGTTGTCATTGAGCATCGTCTGTATGTTAAACGTATCATTTGCGTCAGCAATAGGATCTTTCTTGTATAATCCGAGTCGAGGTGTATTACTCGCCATTTTACGCACCTCCTGCAAATTTATCGAGTGTTGTCGCTTGCAACTGAGAAAGTGTCATCGCGTTATGAATATCTCTAATAAGCAAATAAGAAAACTCGAAGTTGATCGCCAAATGAGCCGGAATAATTTCACGCAAAGCGTTTTGAATGTCGGCTAAATTCAGCGGAACTCCGAGTTTGCTTACAAATTGAATTTTTACTGTATAAATTGATGGCTGTTCGGTTACTTCAACTTGTCCGTTATAGTACGCTTCGGCAACGTTTTTGACCAGTTCTACCGTGACCGTTCCGATACCTCGCAACTTTGACTTAATCACACTTCGGCGATGGTCAATTGGCTTACTTTCGTCAACAGGGATGCCACAAATACCCTCCCAATAGGACAGCCCCCAGGTTGCTGTGTCAATGTGGAATTGTTCTAGTAATTCATCAATATCGTTTTGCAGTAGCCCAATTTCTTCTTCCTCTGCACTTATCAGTTCCTGAACCTCTCGAATGTTATCATAATAGTTAGGGAGATATTGAAACAAATCGACCATTCATCTATTCCCCCAAATTCACCGTTCCAAGTATCGGAACTTCTTCATCTTGTAGCGCAACATTAACCGTCCCCCCGTTTACAGTCAGCCCATTGTAATCAATGACACCAGGCGTACTTAATAAAAGCGTCCCGATTTTTGCATAGCTAACATACGTCGCTGAAAAAGCAATCTCTTTGAAATACTCATCCAGCGCTGCCGCAAAAGCATCTTGCACATTTTGTAATGTGTAGCCCAACGCCAAGACTACATTCCCCGAAACATCGATCGCTTTGCCTATCGCAGAAGCTACTGTAACGGCCGCGCCAATCGGTCGCACTTGTTCGATATACTGTTGGACTTGAGCGACCAATTCATTTGTTGCTGGCTGCATGTCTGCGTTGATGATAGTCACTTTAACCGTACCTGGTCCGTTCCAAAGAGGTGTCACCTTTGTCGCACCTACACCCGCGACTTCAGTTGCCCATTGTTTGTAGTCTGCCGCATTTCCGCTCGTTCCCGGCTCCCGCACCTTTTGCAAAAATCGTTTTCGAAGTGACTCGTCGCTCTCCTCATCTTCGCCAGGAATCAACACATCTGCCAATGTCGCTGTCCCTAGCCCTTCAATCGGTTCGATCGGGAGGAGGTTGCCGAAATCTTGATTCCCTATACTTCCTGATGTTTCAGCCTGCATACGAAATTGACCGTCCGTGATTTTTTCAATCGCTACATAGACCATATCGTTCAGTCTAAATCGGCTTCCGATCGGAATATTAAACGGCGCATTGTTCCCATCTGTAAATATCCCTTTTCGCACAGCAGACGTTGCTTGCTTTCTATATACACCAAAGTCCGCGGCTCTCTTATCTAAATATTCACCCGTCGATGTTTCTCCGAACGCAAGGCGCAAAACTACATCTAATTCGGTGTACATTTGCGCCAATTCTATCGCTGCTGGTGCTAAGGCGTCATAAATAATCGAACCTTCTCGTTTGTCTATATCGTCTGGTATGCGGTCCAGCATACGTTGTAAAATCGTTTCAAACGTCTGATTTTCAAACAACACCGTTCACCTCTTTCGTTAGTTCCACTTTTCCATAAACGGTGTAGCACAAAATTTTCGCAATGGCCGAGTCACCAGAAAATTGCACCGTCACGTCTACATCTGTTACTCGCTCATCCTGCAATACGGTTTCTTTTATTCGTCTTGGCAATTCTGCTTGGACAAAAAGCCGTTCTTTTCCAATCAAATTCTCAAACCCGTAATTATCGCTATAAATCAAATATTTAAAGCGATCGGTACTCAACATTTTAAAGATGGATTGCTTAATCGCCTCTACTCCATCAATCATTCCACCGCATTGGCCATTTTCAAAGTCAAGACGATACGTTTTTGATGGAATCGCCGATGGTTCCATCACTTCTGCTTCTTCAATTGTGATATTTTCAGAAGGAAGTACCATCATCTCACCACCTTATCTAACACAACAAATTGTTGACCGCCTTGAACGCGAAGTAAAACGACTTTATCGCCCTTCTTTAATCCAGTCCGAATCGGCGTATCGGTTAACATCCCACTTAATGCTTTTATTCCTCCGCCGTGATTGTGCTCCAAATTCACTTCGTATCGCGTTACACGTTCCGTAATAACCAAAAATTCTTCTGTCAGCTTCAATTTCTGGTGTATTTGAACCTCAAGGGGGCTTTCAGATACGACTGTACCAAACAAAACATTGACTGGATTTGTTGCCTCTACAGCTTTCACAGCGACTGTTTTAATCAAATCTATTAAACTCATATCAAATCACCTTCAAATCAAGTTGCATCGTGTGCACACCACTGTCCCAGTTGTGCGTGCATTCATCGACAAGGAAATATTGTTTCACGCCGATTTTTTCAATGTACACAAACACAAAACAACCTGCACGCACTTTCCAATGACCGAGACAATTGAGTTTCAATGATTTCGTTTCCCGATTCCGTAACTTAATCAGCTTGTCCAACAAATCCTTAATTTGCGCTGCTGTCATCTTTTCGTCGACTTTTCGAAATTCTTGCAGTCGTCCCCATTTGGCAATGTTCGCGCTGTCTTGAGCGATGTAGACCTCGCGTTTGCCAGTTTTTTTGTTGTCTTGTACGATTTTGACGCGATTATATGTTTCTTCGTCAATGGATTTTTTATAGTCAAAATCAAAAAGCAGACTCTCTTCTCCAATGTAGAAGTCGTCTGCTGGAATGGCCATGTTATTGATATTTCGTAAATCCAGCTTTCCAAAATGATCGAACAGCACATAATTTCTGTTCGTCGCAATTAACGTTGAATCTAAAAACTTCGCGACCACATCGAGCACTTTTTTATTATCTTCAACCATCGCTGGCACTTTGTATCCTGTATCTTCAAATGTTCCGATTCTTAATCCTGCATCGGCAGCAATTTTCTTTATACCAGCTGTCGCTGTGGTCGCAGAAAATACAAATGTGTCGTTATACATGAGGTACCGCAATTGGTCATATGCTTTCACATGAAATTCACTACTTGTGTTAAAACTGGTTTCGAATACATATCCGTAAAAAATCTTATAAGCACCGTCTGTTACACGAATAATAGCCCCGTTATTGACAGGGAATTTCGTTGGTTGCTCAATGATTAATTTTGCGTCCAACGTCCCAGCCTTCCCGATTCGGCTAGTTTTCCATTGCACGCTTGATACAGGCATGTCCCAGATAGATCCGTCTCGGTTATCGATTAATATTTCCATCATTTCACCCAATCCGTAGGGATTTTTAACACTAACCCGATTGGTAGTTTCCGCAACTGACTATCCTTAATTCCGTTCAGCTTTTGCAGCTCTGGATATCGGTTGCCGTTTCCAGTGTAAAGTTTTGCTACTTTCCAAAGGTTATCGCCCGCTTTCAATGTGTACGTCGTTGGCTTAGGTTTGGTATTTGGGCGCGCGGGCGTATTTTTCTTTACAACCTGAACGGCTGATGACGTTTGTTTTTTGACCACTTGCATTTTCTTTGGAGCAAACGGCACATATGTTTTCAATTCAAGCGAAAAATTGACGTCTTCACTACCGAACGATTCGTCATATTCGAAATGCTCAATGGTCACTAATTCATTGATTGTAAAAGAACCGTTGACGTAAATATAGCGCACCGGCTGTTTATTGGTCATCCATTTTTGTAACAAGTCAATATAGTATGTCGGCTCTTTGAAAACCGCGCCCGAATAGTGGGTAGGTTGAGCAGGAAAAAAAGAATCAAGAGAGAAGCCTGATAACTTTTTGTCTTTCGGTACGTTGACACGCCCGAGCTTTGCAATCGTAAACTCCTCTCCGTCTCCTTCTGTTTTTACATTCACTTTCTCAGGATTCACAGGAAGCCGAAACATTTCTTGGTCATTTGCATGAAAATAAATGGCTCGTTCCATCACGCATACACCCCTTCTGCTGAACGGGCGATTTCATTTACCATGCTTTCCTCGAACTTGCGAACAAGTTGGTCAACATCCACCTCGTTGCGAATATCACCGGTCTGCACTTGAACCGTTGGCGTCAATGTGATGAAATTTTGAATGGACTTTATTGTCGCCAGCTCTTTAAAGACTTGTAAATCTTCGTCGGCAATGTTAATTTCATCGTCAATTTTTCCGACTTTATCGAGCTTACCGCCCGTCGGGTTTTTGTCATCTTTCCCACTCGCTAGAGGGTTTTTCATTCCAGGGCTATTTGCGATTTGACTTCCTAATGACTGTGAAAATGGATTGCCCTTTTTTATTCCCTCTGCTAGTTTTTGCGTTTTATCTAACAAGTTGGCTGTTTTATCAGACAACCATTTGCTCATTTTATTTCCAGCAGCATACCCCGCATGAAATGCTTGCGGAACATTAAATCTATTCATCCTCGGAATATTGACTATAAATTCACTACTTGTTGGCGGTTTTAGATTCGCCGCAAAGTTTTTCAGTCCGCCAGACAAACTTCCGACTGAACTAGCACTTAACTTGCCGATCGTACCAATGTTCACGCCCGGTATCATGTTCAACGCTTTGATTAAACCATTGACTGCACCAATTGCGATATTTGCTCCCTTAACAAACGCGTTTGCTAGAAAGTTTGCGGCTGTATCAAATGAACCGGCGAGTGCTGCCATATTATCGATGACCATTTTTACCATATCGTAAAATAGCTTTTTCACCGCATATACTGGGTCAAAAAAGACATTCATAATAAATTCAGCAACCATCGCAAATAAGTTCCAAATGTTTGCGATGATATTCCAAACGAACGCCCCTAAACTAGCGAATAGTCCGAAAATAACTCCAATAACTTCTGCCGTCTGCTCTCCCCACCTTACTGTGGCATAAGCAACAAACCCAAGCAAAGCAATGATAGCAAGCAACACCCACGTGGCCGGCGAACTAAGCATGGCTGTGTTATAAACCCACTGAGCTGCCGCGGCAATCATTGTAGCTGTTTTCACTATCAACCATTTCGCCGCAAGCCCAAGTAAAATCGCGCCAATCCCAGCTAAAACAGAACCAATCACCGTTAAAATCGGCGCAATCCACGACCAGTTTTCTTCAAAAAATCGTCCGAAGGCACCGATCATTCGATAAAAGAACTCCAGCGCATCAAAAGCAAGGTCCATTCCCTTAATAAACACGTTGACAAAAAACATCGCGTGCTCCGCCATTGTCGCAAACGCATCAGAGTTCACGAACTGGTTAAAACGAATCAACAACGGTTCGAACGCACGAAGCGACCAGTTTTTAAACATGGTCATTGCGTCTGCAAACGTCAACGGCATGTTTTTGAATTTCTTTTCGATGTCATCGGCTGCTTTGAATAGGGCAGCTTTAACAATATCAGCTGTGATTTTGCCTTCAGAAGCTAAATTTTTAAGCTCTCCCTTTGGAACTTTCATCATTTTCGCAATCGCATCTAAAAGAAAACCAGCATTTTCTGCGATGCTATTGTACTCTTCTCCTTGCAATCTTCCTGCACCCATTGATTGTGTGAGCTGATACATAGCTGACTCGCGACCAATTTTTGATATACCATTTGCAGCAAATGCTTTTCCCATTAATTCAGAAAAGCGAATGATTTCATCGGTATTTCCAAAAGCATCTGATGCCAATGAACCTAACTTCGCCACAGAGTTTGCCATGTCCACATACCCACTTCGACTGCGTTGTGCGGCTTGATATACTTTCTCTTGTAACTCTGCCTGTGTCTGCAAACCGTCATTAATATTCGCTAAACGAGCTGATGTAGAAACATAAGCGTCTGAGGCTTGAACAAATGTTTGTATCCCTTGCCTTAACGTCTCTATTGCCATATATGCTGCAGCTGATCCTGCAAATGCAGCAAAGAAACTTTTCACCGAGTTTGTCGCCCGATCAACAGGAGGAGGCAAATTAGCAAATTTAGATCCTAACGGCCCCAAAGAGCTATCCGCCTGTTTAGAAGCTACCATCAAGCGCTCTAAATCAGCCGATGCGTTCATAATGGCTTTGCGTGCTTTCGCTAGTCCTTTTGTATCTAGTTGAGTCGCGCTTGCATCCATTTTTTCCATCACGCGAATGGTCGCATCCATCGCACGAATCATTTTCATGAGTGGTCCTGTCAATCTATCATTTAACGCTAGCGTCGTTTGAACTCCAGCCATTCGCTCACCCCCTCATTTTGCTTTTTATGCGGTCTTGTTCTTCTTTCTCTTTTTTTAGCTCCAACTGAATGCTCGCAATCACAAACGCTTTTTCTTTTCGATCCATTTCTAAAAAATCACGAGGGCGCCAATGAAAACGGTGGAGAGCAACATGCGCATAAAACGCCTCTCCACCTTCTTCAATTAGTTTTTTGCCTCTTCTACCTCTTCATCCATCGTCTTATCAAGCCCCGAAATTTCTGTGACCTTCTCGAGAATTTGGTTTGCTTCACCGAGCAAGAACATCTCTGCGAATAGCTTGTCCGCACCTAATACGCCGTAGGACTCCTGCAACTCACGATCATTCAAATCAGGATACACAATCGACGCCACACAAATTTCGCGGTTGTATCTTACCACATCAAATACACGTTCCATTTTTCCGCCTTTGCCTGGACGGAATTTAAAACAACGCTCGTTAATGGCGTCGGCTTCCCCCGCAGTCAACGGACGCAACACAAGTGGTTCGTCAAAACGCTCCAGTTTCAATTCCACGTTTTCATATGGCTTCGCATTTCCCTTTAAGAACGCCTTAAACTTGCTCATGCAGATCCTCCTTAGTTAATCGTTTTAAATTGGTCCAGCAAATCGAAATCGTCAAAGGTGAACGACACTTCATCTTTTAAGACATCGTCGGAATCACCATCCAACTTGGCAATTAATGTGCTATCTGGCACGATGTTTTTAATAATCGCCGTTTGCTTCCCAGCGGCACTCGTAATATCTGCATTAACCAACATCGCATCGAAAATCGGCGCTTTTCCTGTCCGCAAATATTCCAACGCCATCGCTCGAATTTCTGGGCGGTGGTAGTAATATGTCATATTTCCTTTTCCGTTTGCCCCGACGATTTTACTGCCGTTCATGCGTGCACCTACACGCTTCACATCAGCTTTGATATATTCGATTGTCGCATCGAATTTCACAATTTCAGCAAATTCATAAGATTTTCCGTCAATCGTGATGTATAATGTTCCTTCCTTCGACGAAATCGCGTCTTTAGATTCCATTACGCGTGGCATATCCATCACCTCCGTTTATTATTTGCACGCAACAATCATGTAGAGTTTTTCCATGGCGTCGACGAACTTAAGTCCCACATTCACCAATACCGCGTCTTTTTCATCGCCTTGTTCAACCACAATTTCATCTGGATTATACGGCTCCAAAGCACCAACTCGCACGAGAGGATCCAATACCGTCTTCATTAGCTCTTTTTTGAACAAATTTCGACCGTCATCGTTGTTGTTTACTTTCCCGATGAAATACTTGGAGTAGATATATTGCGTATTATCTGAAACAATGTCCATTTCACGAACAATTTTGTTTTTGCGGAAGTCTTGATTTTTCGTCGGTGTGAAAGAACGGAACGTATTAATGTCTTGTTCGACAACGACCGCGTCGCGATTGAAAGTGTAGACGATGTGGCCATCTTTCAACGCTTGTTCGATTTCTTCATGCGTTTTGCGCTCACAATCCACCGCGCCCGGATATTCA
Organism: Anoxybacillus sp. ST70; assembly: GCF_019553625.1. Classification (NCBI taxonomy): domain Bacteria; kingdom Bacillati; phylum Bacillota; class Bacilli; order Caryophanales; family Anoxybacillaceae; genus Anoxybacillus; species Anoxybacillus sp. ST70. The sequence goes on along the minus strand of NZ_JAHZOF010000010.1, from coordinate 66,485 downwards.
GCATAGGTCAATGAATTCGTGCCAGCACTCGCATACGCTGCCGCATACCAATACAGCGCTTCCTTAGCCGTTAATTTCTCTCCTCCTTCAAGCGTGACTCCATTTAACACAGACACCACGCCTTCATGGTCGGCAGCATTATAATTGTTTGTCACCAACGTTACATTTTTTCCGTAATTCGCACGCCATTCTTTCACTTTCAACGTGAGCAATGCTTTTACTGTCGAATCATCTGTGCCCACAGCGACCACTTTGAAATCTTGCGTATCAAGCCCTGCCGCAAATTCCGTATACGCGTCGTTTGTTGCCGTTCCAGTTGTTCCGCCAGCAAGTGTTAACGTCACATCAGAAGTCGGCAACTGGCCACTGAATGTCACAAAAGCGTTCGGTTGCAAGTCGGCAATGGCAGCTACGGTTTGTGTATCAGCAATCGCTCCGTCGAAGTACGTTTTCACTGTTGCAGTCCCATCTAAATTTGCTGTAACGACCACGGAAATTTTGTTTCCGTCTGACCCTGCATATTTGGCTGTTGCTGTTAATCCACCACCAGTCGCTGTCGCTTTTGTTCCTTCACTGTTTAGGTTATAAACAATCACTTGGCTCGTCGCTTTAAACGCTTCGCGCACAGGAACGATTGCACTTAAATCCTTGCCAAATACTTCTTTAAACTTCGTATTTGGTGACACTTTCACAAATTCTCTTGTTTCGCCCCAGTCTAACTTGAGAGGGATGGCCACCACACCTGCGGCAGTATCCTGTATAGCATTCAAGCCATTTGTCTCAAAATTGATATACGCACCAGGTCGGACTTTATTTTGTGTTTTCCATGTTCCACCTGCCATTATTGAACCTCCTTCGCTTTCCACTCACTCAGCAGCGAGTCTACTTCTTCTTTCGTGTACGTTTTTGATTCATCAAGCAATACTTCAAGCAACAGCCGATCTTTTCCGTATTCTGGGACACGAATGAAGGCTGATTTTCCGTATCTCACTTGTTTTTCAGTCTGTTTTGCCAATCCACACACCTCCTAGCGTCTGCATCGTTGTTTCATCCACCACTTCTTGCAGGCGTACAGATACATCGAATGTGATGACAAGTGCATCGTCTTGTTTTCCCCCTTCTATTCGATGCACATGATATTTGTTGGCGATATATTGAAATTCAGTTTGAAACGTTTCAAATACGCCATCACACTCCGCATCCACTTCCGTTGATTGCGGAAAATATACAACATTCCATGAGTAAGTTCTCCACACTTGTCCTTTGATTTTCCGTTCTTGTTCAGACTGAATCATACGAACGAGAAAAGCAGGAGTTTGAAGCCCCTGCTTGACTTTTTCATCATATACTTTGACGTTTTCAAACACTTGTTTTATTTGCTGAATGATGAGTGCTTTAATCTCCAAAGATCCGCCTCATCTCCTTTTCAATCTCCCGTTGCCACATATTCGGGGCGATTTTTTGCATATCGTTCATTGTCAATTTCAACATAAACCGACCTTCTACCCATCCGACGGTCTGTCCAGCCACCACAATACGATGCCCATTTTCCACAAACGACGCATACTCGGCTTGATTGTAAATATGAATATAAATTGTATCGCCTTTGCTTACCACGTAGTACTTCCAATTGTTTCGTAAATTCCCTGTATCCACAGGAGTCAGCTTCTTCACTTTTCGAATCGCCAACTGCGCGATGCGCTCTGCAACCTTCATTTGAACTTGATGGGCGATTTTATTCAATTCCACTAACTGCTGTTTTAACAATCGGACTTCGCTAAATTCATATCCCATTACGCATAGCCCTTTCGAATGAGCAATACTTCTTGATGGGTGACATACACAAACGGTTCTTTCGCTGACTCGTAACGCACCCCATCGATTACAAAAACATCCCCAGCTCGCACATCCATCTCGCTGGACAAAAAAACTTTAACATCGTATTGAATGACGTTTACATCATCTTGTGATGCGTTATTCAGCGTCTGCATGCCAACAGTAGAAAGGCGACAAGGCACGTTTTCGTACTTTGTCACCCATTGCATTCCATCAGCACCATTCGGCTTCTGATACGCTTCGTATCGTTGAATAGTAGCTGTTCGGTCATACAGTCGTTCGACTACGGATTTAGCTTTGAGAAAGATATCACGGACCGACATGCTACCACCTCATTTTTCGGAACTTATATAAAGCGCTCTTGTAGGATTGAACGATGCTTTCCACTTCGGTTTCGCCTTGACTTTTTTCAGGAACGGCAAACGTCACTTGCACGTCCCCTTCTTTAATGGACTGGACAGCTTGTTCGGCATCGGGTGCATTTTTTTGCTTCAGGCGAATGAAATCGACTACCATATCCGCATGCACATACAACAACTCTTGCGGGATGTCGTCGCGATTGCAAAAAGTTTTAATCGCTTGACCAACTTTGTCGATATACATCATCAAACGTTCATCCGATGGCGGAGTTTCTAATTCCGCTTTCACAATATCCATCACATCCATCGTTATTCAGCTGCCTTTTCTATCGCTTTCTTCGTTCCCTTTTTCTCCTCTTCTTCTTTCACTTCTTCGTATCCAGCGTTTTTAAATGCAGCTTCTTGTACATCATTTGTTGCGATGAGCACTTTATCTCCTTTTTTAAACTTCTTCATCCTTTGTCACCCCTTACGCTTTTTTGTGTACGTAAATGGCGTTCTTTTTGTTTTCAAATACGAACGCATCGTAGCGAATACGTCCTTCCACAAGCGTACCGTTAATGCCTGGCGGGTTTTCGTGTGTCACATAGTCTGTCAATTTAATCGGCGCAACCGTTGCCATTGGGTGTGTGATGAAAAATTCGACGTTTGCTGGTAAATACGAAGATGGAACGGTAATCAACGGAATCCCATCAATTTGACCTACTTGCCCTTTCATTAACGCGTCTTGTGCAATATCAGATGCTTTGATAAAAGAAGGGTCCAAACGAATTTGCTTATAAAAATTCGCTCCAATATAAGCTACACGCCCAACAAGTGGCACTTTCAAGTCTGTAAGTGTCGTCGTTGCGTCCAAGAATGCTTCATAGGCATTATCCTTTGTAATCGGTGCTGTCGCTGTTGTGCCTGCGTTTGCACAAATGATGGCAAAGCGGTAGATGTCCACCTCTGGAACAACCACTTCGTCAATCTGACGAGCCAGCGCCTTCCCAGCTTCCATGACGCCCATCGTATCTTGCTTCGATTTGTTGTCAATAGTGAACGTAAACGAACGGTCACGCGTCACTTTCATTTCTTGCACGCTGTTTTGTAATTCTGATGGCGTCCCGTAACGGCTCATTCCCGTCGGTGTATAGTCTTGCATCGGAACGGTTGGAATCGAGAATACTTTCACCGTTTCGACCCCGACCCAATCCAAGTCTTGATTCACAGCTCCATTCGAAAGAGATTGCTTTTTAAAACGTTCATCTACATATGGTGCATACTTTTCTGCATAGTTAATTGGCATTACTCATTACCTCCTGTACATTAAATAGAATTGAATCCAGCTAAGAACGGATCTTCTGACTCTCCGCCAGTCGGACTGCCCTCTGCTGGTTTGATACCTGTGATTTTTGGTTGGTTACTGTTTTCAGGTACAAATAAAAAGGACTTGGTTTCTTGCAGCGTCTTTAGCTGCTCCTCCAGTCCTTTTGTGATGTTGCCATTTTCATCGAGTTCGATTGTATTTTTGTCAAGAAGCGATGCAACTAGGTCGGCATCATGCACTTTTCCATTGATTGCGAGTTTAATTGCGCTGTTTAGTTGCGTTTCTTTGATTTTCGCTTCATATGCCGCCTTCTCGTCCTTATATTGCTTCTCCAAGTCCGCAAGCTTTGTTTGAAGTTCTTCATTTCCTTCCGCTTGCTTTTTGAGCTGTTTTAAGTCATTATCACGTTGTTCTAGCTGTTTTTTCATGTCGTCGAGGCTAGCTTTTAAGTCATCCACTTTCGCTTTTTGCGCCTCTACCGACTTCCCATGTTCAGCCATAATTTTGTCAATGACGTCTTTTTCAAGACCTAAACTTTCAAGAAATTCGCGTTTCATTTCCATTCCTCCTCTGGTTACGTTTTTTTTACGTGGTTACGGCCACGAACCACTTTGTTCTTTAACGTCTACAAATGCTAAAAAGACGAGAAATAAAAAAGCACTCAACCACCTAAATGTGATTAAGCGCTTCTAGCCAATGACTTCGATCGATTTTATTTCGGTTTCCAATACTCCAAAAACATACCCTTGTCCTTTTGTTTCTTCGTTTGTAATTATTAAGCTATCTATTCCATCCTCACTGTCTTCTCCATCGCAATAATCGCGAACAAACCCTTCTAGCACATCTCCATCCTTGTATATAATTCTCACTTTCTTACCTACATATTCCCAGATTTTCATTACTCATCACCTTTCTTTATTGTTGGGACAATGTGAGTACCTGTTTTAGAGTAGTGTATTCTAAAATTACTTGTCACTGTTTCCTCACCCGTCGTTTGGTTTACATGCACTCCTATCGGTTCGGAATGTGAAAAAATATCCTCCTTTTTCAACCACTCTAAAGTTTTCATATTCACAGCCAATTCCCCTGTTCCTGCGTATTTTTTCACTAACTCATTGGCTTCTTCATAAGAAATTGTTAAATAGCTTGGTTTCTGCCTGCCTTTCGCTTTATTTCTTTCTACATAATCAAGATAGCGCTTATGAGATGGATTATGCTTGTCATAATGGTTTCGGCTATGCTCCAACTTATAAACACCATTTCGAATATCAGCTCGTATCTGTTCTTCTAACGCTTTACGTTTCTCTCTTTCTCTACGTTCAGCCTCGAGCTTTGGTTTCAATACATTTTCATTATACCACTCATCATACGAAACGGAATCCACCAACCCGTTCATCGACTGGCGTTTCTCACCTTTCGTATATTCCGATTCATCAAAATACGGAATCGTCGTCGTTCGGCAACGGACATGGAAAGGCGGAGCATTCGTGCCTGGCTTATAATCTTTGACGTTATAGATCTTTCCGTCTTGATATCTACAAATATCCGATGTTCGCATATCGAGCGTGGCCAAAATCTCGTACTTCTCCATTCCTGCGTCGCGATAGCTGTTTTGTGCAGCCAAATTGTGAAAGAAACTCGCTTCCGTTCTGACCAACGTTTCAGCGCGTGAATATGCCACGTCCGTTACTTTCACAATTTCTTTTGCTGTTTTGTCAATGGAACGACCGATGATAAAGCTTTGTTCGAGCGACTTTCGGATATTTCGCATCGTTTCCTGCTCGTGTCCCCAGATTCGTTTCGAAAATTCTCTGCCACTCCAGTTATACGACATCACTTCGCGCATCGTGCTATCGTCGAGTATTTGAACATTTGCAGGTATACCAGCCATCGCAAAATCATACATGAAGTGATAGTACGAGTTTTGGTATACATCCACCAATCCGGTGTAGGTGTACTCTTGCAAGCCATTTTTGCCGCCGTATAGATGCAACATCGTCATTTCAATCTGTGCCAAGAGCAGTTCTAATCGCGAAATTCGGACACGATAGCTAATTGCGTTGAGTAAATTTTCATATTGTGGATTCCCTTCAAGCGCCATCGCACGAAAACGAGCAAGGTCAATTTCTTTAAACGCCTTTATTTCTTGCGACGTTAGTAGCTTCCTTGCCTCATGTAGCGAAATTTGATTATCTTTCGCATACCGAGCGTAAAAGGCTTCAATCTGCTTCAAAATATCACGCTGTGCCTCTTTGAGCCGTTGCTTCATCTGCGCCAAATACTTGTCGACAATCAGCTGCGCTTCCTGTTCTCTTTGCGTCGAACGTTGTTCCCAATACTGACGACTATTCATTTACGTTCCCATCTTTCTGTTGTTGCTGGAACGCTCCTTGATAGCCATTATCCATTTGCTCTTGTTCCTGTTGTTTTTTCAGTCGTTCTTCCACTTGTTCCGTATACCACGGATGATTTTCGCGAATCGTTTGGTCGTCGAGAATGCCAACCGATGCCTGGCAGTTAGCAATGACCTCCGACTCGTTAATAATAATGTCCCGATTGAAAATAATTGAAATCGGTTCATTCGTAAAATCGCCTTTCCCAGTCATGAGCAAATATTGGTCAATGAACCAAATCAATTGCTCTAAACTGGATTGAAACTCAGTTTCGAGAATGTTACAATCCATATCCAAATCTGAGTATCGGTATCGCAGCGCTACGCCACTTGCGTTGCCTAAATTTTCGTCTTGTGTATCGACACCACGTCCAAACTCATAGATGGCTTTGCGAATGCGCAATAATTCTTTTTCGACTGCATCTGTCTGTAAATCAGCTTGTAGCTTGCCCACATCACCGTTTTCATCTAACTTTACCGCCCGATATCGGTTCAAATCATTTAAAAATTCTTGCAGGTCTGTTCCTCCGTAATTCACAAGCTTGTAGATGAAATTCGGAATATCGGCAAGTAAATCCGCGTTCACAGACGCTTGCAAGTTATAATCGTCAACCAACGACTTGATACAATCGATGAGTGGCTGTTCTTCTTCGTTGTACTTAAACACAATTAACGGCATGCGCTCCCACAAATACGGCTTCTCGTTAATAGTGAAATGATAATTCGTTTCTACTCCAGCCAACACATCTGGAACGAGCGAGTCAGCTTGCAGCACGTAATATTTAATTCCTTTCGGATGATGGTACTCCACTTTCTTTTGTTTTTGCTTTTGCGTGTTCGTGTACACCACTTCTTCATACACGCGAATAAACGACACAATTTCCTCGTGATCGTTATCCTTCCAAAACGGAATAATTTGCTCGCTCGGAATTTTTTTAAACGACAGCTCGCCTTTTTCGTCAATGTATACATACAAAAAAGCGATCCCTTTATTGATCGCTTCTTTTCCAAGGTTTTTCATTGTTTTCAACAAACGTTTATCAAACATATCTTGCATCATTTTCCGATATGTTTTATTTTCTGTCGCGATGGTCGGCTCTTTAGAAAGTAAGTAACCCACCTTCTGATTCACGAGCTTTTTCACAAAATCATGAGCCAACTTTTGATTCGACCGCCAAGTGATATCCTGCTGTTTCTTTTCGATATCCATTTTCGTGCGATAATATCGCTCGCCAAGCACCATCAGTTTGCGCTTATCACTCGTTTCCCAATCCTTAACGATGGCCGCCAAAAGCTGTTCGTCTGTCATGATTCCTTTCGATAATTCTGAAAGCACTTGCTCATGCCACGGTGCGCGAAATAAATCTTCAATCAGCACACGCTCACCTCCTCTATTTCAAGATTGATACGGACGGTCCACGTCTCATTCCCTCGATGCTATACCTTAATGCTGCCATCGCATCATCCAAAAATTCCACAGGTTCATCCACATAGGTATTAGTTCGTTCATCTTTTTTCCATTTCCACTGTTGAATCTCTTTTATCGTATTTACACACTGTGGATGAATATAAATTTTATGCTGCTTCAACCAATCGATTTGAGCCTTTACGCTTCCTGGTTCTTTCTTTACAGGATAAGCGCGGTATCCTGCTTGCCGCCACATTTTAATGCGGTCAGGCTCGGCGCTATCACAATACATTATAATCTTTTTACTCAAACCTTTTTGTTCGGCTAGCTGAATAACCTCGCTCGTATCTTTTTCATAAACATAAATTTCATCACAAATAAAAATCTCATCGTCTTTGAATCCAACAGTGAGAATAGCATTTGCATGGTTAAATCCGAAATCTTGGCCGTACGTCATCCTATCAAAACGTGGAAACGACGTATCAAAATCAAGGACCTCATAATTTGTTAAAATCAAGCCACCGAGTTCTCCCCATTCACCTAAACCGTAAACCCGATAACCTTCCGGATCCCGTTCCTTTCGCAACATCATTCGACGGTGATACGCTTCATCAATAAAGCGATTATCAAGGTACGTAGAATGATGTGTAAATATATCTGGATGAACAACATCGAAATATTTCCCCTTAATCCAATGAGTTGCCGAAACCGGGTTAAATGTAAGCGTGATCTGATAATACAAATTCGGGTTAGGCAATTCTCCACGCAAACGATCGTCCAGAATGTCAATATCCTGCTCAGCGAGTTCGGTCGCTTCTTCTACCCAAATCCATGTCAACTTACCTCTCTTGAACGTGATGGATTTAACTTTTTCCCGTTGACGGGCGTCACTCATACCGCGAAAGATGATCCGGTTTCCAGTTATCAAGCATTCCATCTGCAATGGATTTCGAGTGATGCGCCATACTTTCGGTGCATAATCACCAAACATCCGGTTGATAGCTGCTTCGAGTTCAGCAAATGTGCTATCTCTGTTGGTCTCCTCAACTTTACGCACAACCAAAAGGTTCGCGCCTTCATACCTTGGGTCAGACAACTTTTTGATATAATCCTGGGCAATGTTGACCGATTTCCCAGAACCAGCAGATCCTTTTAATACCCGATAACGTTTGCGGCACTCATTAACCGGCTTGAATATAGGATTCCAACGAATTTTACGCTTGATTGTCATCTCCATAATCATCTTCAAACACCAACTTTACATTTCCACCAAGTTCCAATTTGTCATTAAATATTCCAAGATGACGCCCTAACTTTTCAAGAGCAGCCACCTTGTCATGTAGCTTAATCTTCTTGGTTTTCTTTTTACCCGATTCAAATTCAATTTCCTGTTCCGTGACTTCAGCTACACACGCAGCATCTTCATCTGACAATTGACTGCTATCACGAAAATGGACTCCCTCTCCATCCCACTCAACAAAATCAGTCATCTTGGCAAAAGCAATTTTGGCTAATTCTTGGATTACACGATCTTGCGTAATGCCAGTTCGCCGTGATCTTTCAGCCATAGCCGCCGCAATCGCTTCGGAAACTGTAGTTTTCTGTAGGAGCTGGTAACCGATTTCCGATGCTCGTTTCACACTATACCCTGCGCGAATCGCAGCCTGCGTTGCATTTAAATCAATTAAATACTCCTCTACAAACCGTTTTTGCTTCTCTGTCAATTTCCGCATCTACATCTCACCTACCTCCCTCACTTTCTTCGAATCGCCCCGCGCACTCGTTTGTACGTATCGCGGCGAACGCCCATGATGTCGAGCCAATCGCGATGACTCAATCCTTTTCTTTTCTTCTTCGCCTTTAATTTTTTTATCTCATCGTCTGATAAATGGTCACATAATTTATACATCCTCATTACCCCATGCATAAAATAAGTGCCTAGCGTTCAACTAGGCACTCAAGAAAAAGGAGGACTTCTATATATTAGTGGCATTTACACGACAAAAAATAATGAAAAAAACATTGACACGTATTATAATACGTGTTATAATAAAATCAAGGAGGGAGGGAAATGAAGAGTTACTCTTCAAAAGAATTAATAAAAATTATACAACAAGATGGATGGTACATAGTAAGAACAAGTGGCAGTCATCATCAGTTTAAACATCCTAGTAAACCGGGCTTAGTCACCGTCCCTCATCCTAAGAAAGACTTACCAATCAAAACTGTAAAAAGCATACTCAAACAGGCGGGGCTACTCTAAGCCCCCTCCTAAAGGAGGTTGATGTATATGAACAAAAAAGACCGTTACATTTACCCAGCGGTTTTCGATTATGCGGATGATGGAATATCTGTTGAGTTTCCGGATCTTCCTGGCTGCTTTACATGCGGAAACACCGAAGAAGAAGCGTTTCAAATGGCAAAAGAAGCGATGGCATTACACTTATACGGCTTGGAACAGGAAAATGAAGAGATTCCTCAACCTTCAAAAGTATCAGAAATTCAAACAGGAAACAATCAAGTTATCGTGTTTATCGAGGTATGGATGCCACCTTTTCGTCATGAAATGGAAAACAAAGCAGTCAAAAAGACATTGACCATTCCTAAATGGCTCGATGACCTTGCCAAACAATACGATGTGAACTATTCGCAAATTCTTCAAGAAGCGTTAAAAAAGCATCTTGGCGCTACCGACCGATAAATAAATGATATAAAAGCCTCTTCAGCTACACATGCAGAAGAGGCTTTCACTAATTCTTTTCTGTATTTTCTTTTCCGCCCGTTCAATCATCGTCTGGACGCTGCTTGAAGAGATGCACAAATAATTGGCGATTTCACTGTAAGTTAAGCAATACCCCCGTGACATCAGATATACTTCTTTTTCTCGTTCGGTAAGCACGGATAAAGCGTCCTCTATTCGTTGTTTGTCCCAGCTCGTAATGATGCTTTCCTTTTCGTGATCGTCCCATTCGTAAACAGGTTCATTAGAACGAAAATATTTTTGCATGAGTAATGGGTCGAATAATTTTTCACGTTGATATGCTGCTCTTCGTTCAATGCCACGTCGATTTTCGGGACACCTTCCTGTTTCCATCCATTCAATAGCAAATTCCAAATCAGAGATCATCCCAGCAATCACTTTTTTATCTTCATCAGTCGCGCTTCTATACATTTTCCTTGCCGTCTTTAATGACTCTTTATATTGCTGGATCAGGTTATTCACATGCAAACAACCCCCTTCAAATAAAAAAGGACACCAAACGAGCGTTAAGCTCATTCAGTGTCCTCCAGTTGGCTGGTAGGTATCATTTAATTCCCTCTATTCCTAATTCACTTACTGAAAAGATTTTGGTCTCAAGCTCCCTGTATTTTTTAAAAAATTCCTCTTCTATCCCAGTTAATACAGTAAAAAAACTTTCATCTACCCTTAACTCATTCATTAAACTGGATACAGAGTAAATGTTTTTTTCAAAAAGTAATCGCAAGATGCTTCGAATTTTCATTGGTCTCTCTATAGGAATTTTATCGTCTAATGGTTCTAAATTTTTATAGCCCTTTTTGTTTATCAGCATATAGTAATAGCGATATTGCTGATAATCAATAATGTTCAACTTAAAAGCCCTTATTGCAATAGCTTGTAACGACACATTCCACTTCTGTTTTATATCAATATATGCATCTGGATTGGACAACTTAACAATCCCTTCACAGTCCCTTCTAAAAATCTCCTCCGGTAACAAAAATTCAGAAGCAAAGGCATGCGCTTCATCTTCAAGGAGCTTATATGACTTCTTATCTTGCATTGTAAACTCTACTTTGTAGTGTAAGAGCAAATGTCCCAATTCATGTGCCAAATCAAAATTTCTTCTAACCGCAGATTTTTTGACAGACCCTAATATGATATAAGCTCTATCGTCCTCTGTCCATAAACTATAAGCGTCAATATTTTCTGCAAATTCTTTTTCAAGAATAAAAGCCCCAGCCTTCTCTAGCAGGAATAATAAATTTTTATTGGATTCTTTATCCAATCCAATTCTTTCACGAGCTAATTCTGCAATATACTTTATTTGTCGTTCTCTATCCATTTCTGGATTGTCCTTTAAAAATTTAATCGTATCTCTTCTCAATTCTAAGAGTACATTTCTCGGGTAGCTAACTTTTTTCTCAATCTTTCTCAAAAAAGCATCGACAAATCTGACATGCATTAGTTCACTTTGAGATTTATTTAGCGAGTTAATCGTCTCCGATCTGTACGCGATATGCTGTATTTTGATATTGTCCGTATCCAATTTATTCAAAAGATCTGGTTTATAAAAATACGTCGCCTTCACATTAAAAATCGTTTTTAATTTATTTACAACTTCTAACTTTGGAAAAGCGTATCCGTTTTCATATTGCCAAATAGCCTGTTCAGTTACACCAACTTTTTCTGCTAGCTGTCTTCTACTCAAATTGTGAAGGATTCTCATGTTGATTAAGCTTTCACCAACGAACACAGGCTACCCCCCTATCTTGGGATTAATTCTTCTTCTCTTCCGAATCATCTAATACAATTCCAAAGACGTGAGCGTCTAAGCTCACTTCTGAACTATTTTCATTTATTAGAATATTCTTTAATTCGTTGTCAATACTAATCGCATGTGTTCCATTAATGTATTTTGTCAAATCTTCGATCAGATATGCTTTATTATTTACAGGATTAGGCATCCATAATCCTATTTGCTCAATTTGTTGACTTTCATCAATTTTGTACGTAACAATATAAAACCGCTTATACTTAGACTTTAATTTGGCAATTTCTTTGTTAACATCTTCATTTAGATAACTATCTTCTATTAGCTCAAGTTCAAGCTGAGTAGAATGCCCATGTTCTAAAGAAACTTGTTTAAAATCAATTTCTGAATTAATTTGCATCAACTCCTCCATATAAGATATTTTTTTGTTACGTGTCCGTCCTAATGCATCTTTCCCCCGATCGACTTGTTCAGGATTGAAATATCTCGCATTCTTAACAATAAACAACATCGCTTCACTATCGTTCTTAAACTGCAAGTATTGCCATGTTAAACCAGCTTTAGCTACCTTACTCTCAACCCCATATGGTTCGCACGCTATAGCTACATGATGATCGATGTGGTTTCCTTTGACCCACGCATAAGCACCACTCACTTTTAAGCTTTTCGCCTTTTCGCGTCGAACCTCTAAATAATCTCGATAACCTTCAAAAATCCCATCTACAATTTTCTGATTCAACCCTCTTGATAAAGCATACTCCTTCATTTATCGAATCCCCCACATTCTTTGAACAATATCATTTAAATTTTATTAAAGAAAATATGATTTGTATATGATTTTATTAAAGTTTTTTTAGTTTCTCTCTCTAATTAAAAATTAAAACTCTTCCCCCTCATCAAATCGGATACGTTTCACTTTTCCTTGATGCGTGATAATCTTTGTTTCCCCGTACGATGGCAACTCGGTGATTTTCGCCTTCCCATCACAAACAACGATGGCAAAACTCCCTTTTTGTTCCATTATATCAATTTCTAGTTTACGAGTAGAAGGATTTATTTTTAGCTCTTTTAATCTCATCAGAAGTCCCTCCCGTGTTATAATGAATGTAGCGAGCGCCGGGAGAAGTCCTGGCTTTTTTATATTATGAAATTGTTGCGCATTATCTTCGTAATGTGTATTAATAATCAATCTTCTTTGTTTACCCCACAAAAGCCAATAAATGGCTTATACGATGGACATTGTTTATCATTTGGCAACAGCCTAAAATCATTCGATTCATCGTAATGCTCACTTAAACTTTCACTAACACAAACCATAGAAGAATCATTGTTGAACATTTTGTGTTTGGGACTCCACATATTCCAATAACACTCTTTCAAATTGCATTTCAACAAAATCACCCTTTTTTTACTTCGTTCGCTTTATTATCGCTTGCTCGGTCGCTGTTTGATCTGCTCAAGTTCTTCTTGCGAGAGGTAGTACGTGACTACCTCTCCTGTCGACTTCTTCATCGAATCACCTTCCAGCCCTTTCTGATACGGCTATTCAGTTCACATTTTTGTAGTTCCTCATACAACCACACTTTTTGTCCATCCTCAATCCGAAACAACAGATACCCCTTTCGTTTTCTTTTTTGCTTCTTCATGTACAACACCTGTTTTAAGCCCCGTAAACGTCCATATGGAGCTTTTGCAAAGCATATAGTCTTAACCCCTTAACCTCTTGTTCAAGACGCGTCAGCGAGGCGAAATAGCGCTCATTTCGTTCTGTTAACTCAGAAATAGACTCTTTCAATCTTTGAACATGATTTTCAAGAAAGAGATTTTCTTTATGCAGCCGTTCCTTGTCCGCCATCGCTGTTTCGAAAAGCTCTTTCCAGTGTTCAACTTCCTTCTCTTTCTCGGTCAGCATCTTGTGTGCGTGAATCGCCTCACGTTTGAGCCACTCAATGCCTTCGTCATCCTCTTCTATGCTGTCTGACTGCGTTTCTTCTGTGGCGATTGACTCTTGCAACATTGCTTGTGTTTCCGATTCTTCAAGCGTAGACGCGATTTCTTGTTGTGCTTCTTGTTCAAGCGCTCTTTTAATATGCCCCTTTCTGAAATATTTCCACGAATATAACTGTTGATTGGTGATTCCTTTCACCTTTGCGATCTCTGAATCACCCATACCTTTCTTGTGCATTTCAACATATTCCTCAACCGTCAAATCGATTTTTTTGTTTGACACATCTTTCTCCCCCTTCACACTTTCGCAATCTTTCAAAATATCGTCGAGGCTTTCTCCGTTCCGCAATCGCTCCAGCTGGTCGGGCGTCAGCTGATACTTTCGCACCGTTGTGTCAATTCCATGAGGTCTGTTACCGAAACGAACATCCCATTTTTGATACGGTGATACACTCGTGAATCTGCTCACTCCTTTTTCACCTTCCTTCTCAACTTTTTGAGCTTGTCCAATTCAATCCATCCGCCGCATTTCTTGCTGTATGTAACGATGCTAAGTTTGTGCGGATACGCTTTTTCGAACAATTTTCTCTTGAGTGCGAAAACGGGCGTTTCGTACCCTTTCACGTCAACAACTTCAATCGAACCGTCCAAATGTGTGATTTCAAAGTCGGCGATGTACTCTGTCTTCCTGAACGTCTTGCCATTTTTCCTGAATGACTCCAATAGCGTATACCGCGGCTGGAGTCGGAATGATTTGATTTGTTTGTTCGCAAGCAACCACTTCAGTTGCTCGTAGTAGCGTGCCTCTGCCTGCGAATCGAATGTGTGTCCATCTATTTCTGTCTTTTTTGAACCGTACTTTGTTGCCATGATACACCTCAGTATCCTTGTTCTTGGCGCTGGTGATTGATTTTATTCTTTGCCATGTATTTTTCAAAAATCGTTTCTGGTGTTAGGTCGACCATTCGGGACAAAGACAACAGGAAATGCCAAAGGTCAATGACTTCTTCTTGCAATCGATCTATGTCAACCTCTTTTTCTTGTTTCCACCATTTCCAGTTCACTTCACGGCGAATCTCATCGATTTCGCTTTCCATGGCTATCGTGATTGCGATTACCCAATCGTCTAGCGTCTTGTCGATGTTACGCTCAGCGATGATACGCTCATCTAATTCTTTTTTGCATTTGGAACATCGTTTCAAGTTTTTCAATCTCCTCATCCTCGAGTACTTCAACAGCAGTTGCTAAACCTGCCATGAAACCATCAAGCCCATATTTCTCTGCACTCTCAATTAGTTTTGTAAGACGTTCCTTTGCGTTTGAAACTGTTTTTTCAAAATGCTCTAACACCGTTTGTTTCGTCATTTTTACATATCTCCTCTCCGTTAGTTATAGTTAGTTATAGTTAGTTGTTGATTTAGCTATAGAACAAGTCCCAAGTGTTATCACCTCGCTAGACGCTTTATTTTGCTCTGTGAGGCGTTTTTCTCCTTCTGGGATACTTACCTATTACCCCCTGCAAGAAAAACGTCGTGTGGGCTAAAAATGAGCGTATATCATGGTTTCATAGTCGTAAGTAACCACTGCAATGTGTAGTAGTCGAGTTCTGACACGTGCTTGCCGTCGTGTTCCCTCACTCCCGCGTCGAGTAGTTGACGAATCATGATTTGTTTTTTCAGTTCTTGCGTGAAGGTGATTTTCTCATAGAGAATACCCATCACCCACTCACCTCCATCTTCAATCGTTCTTTCGCTTCACGAAGTCTTTTTCTAAACTCAATCGTTTTCTCTTCGGCTTGTTGTCTGGCGATCTCCGCATATTCACAATCACAAGGAGTAAAAGAAAATGCTCCTGGTATCACTTCTTTGACTGAATACCCCTTTCCAAAACACTTTTGACACATCTTTTATCACCCACTTTTCTGTAATCGGAAGTCTTCGCCCTCAACTTCGAGGAGATATGAACCGCATTGTCCTATCAATCTACTTGCCGCAGCATACCCAATTTTTTCGCTCAATGTTCCACGATCTTCGTTGCTATTAAAGACAATCGGTTTTTGCTTTCTGTATCTCTCGTTGATAATCTGATAATAGAGTGCCTCTTTTGCCTCGCTCCATTTGGCTTTTCCGATATCATCCCAGACGAGCACATCCGCATGAATAGCACTATGCAAAATCTTGTTGAGCGTTTCGCCCTCGTCATTCATCATCTTGGCTTGAATCAACTCGTCCATGAATGTGACATCTGAAACGACGAGTACATTGAATCCGTCCTTAATGAGCCGTTTGGCTAACGCAATTTGCAAATGAGTTTTGCCTACGCCGAAATTGTTGTGCTTTTGTTTCATTGGTGCACGTTCATGAGGCGGAAGTTCTCGCAATCGCTGTTCACCAACAACTGCGATAAAACCAAGGTTGTGCTTCGCGATCCTGTCATTCTTCTTGAACTCGTTCATATATTCAAGTGTCATATCGTACATGGATTGCTGATACTGCGTCACTCGCTTGAAGTTCTCAAAATTTGCATGCACAAACTCGTCTGGAATGAGCGCCTGCTTGAATCTGCGTCTCCACGCTTTCCGTTCCCTGCAATCACAAAAACTAGCGATCTCGTAACCTCGTTCATCGCGCTTGAAAATCAACTCGGTATCTTTGCAAATCGGACACTCATATTCACCCTCCCCATGCTTTTCGGGCTGCTTCGGCTTCTCGGAGGATTTGCTCATAAGACTTTTCTTTTGCAGATCGGCTAACACCTCTGCGATGCTTGTGAACCTCACGATCGTTCACTCCTTCTCGCTTTCTATAAAACTCTCGCTCGTAGGCTTCAATATCTTCTATCGTGCGTAGATTGTTTTGTACCCACTCACGAAGTATCCCCTCTGCGTAATTCCATTTCTTCTGTTGTTTAAGTGCTCGTTTCATAGCCTCGATGACAATCTCGTCTCCAACGTCATCTATCCATTGATCGATGCACTCTGATACAAAAGGACTTTCTACACCAAAGTTTTCTTGATAGAACTGATGGGCGTTCCTTACTACTGCTACTACATTATTTTCTTTATTACTTAGTAAGTTATTATTTAGTTCTTTATTATTTAGTAGTGGCGGATTTTCCGTCGACGGTTTTTCCGTTAACGGATTTTCCGTCGACGGTTTTTCAGTCAACGGTGAGTTTGGGCGTTCAAGCACAATGTATTGATTATTTGAGAATTTACCTTGCTGTCTCGTCTGTTCTTTAATGATGTATCCATACTCTTGCAACTCTTTGATGATGCTTTTGGTAGAGTCTCTTCCGTTTGTGCTCCTATTTTTCAAATCGTCAATTCGGAATACCCAATCATTCGGCATTGAGAGCATATATGCTAACAGTCCTTTAGCTTGCCAAGACAACCGTTTATCGTTTAAAAAGCCCTTATCCAACACCACGTAATTTTCTTTCTTTTCAACCCGGAAAATACTCATGCTGTCACCCTTTTCTGACACAAATCGCAAATCCGTCTTTCACGCTTTTTACTGCATATTCTGGATATCTTCGCATATACTGCAATACAAGCTGTTTGAAATGGACGTTATCTTTTGCCTCCTCCCAAATCCAGCGTGGGAGGAGGATTTTATATGTTGGCTGTTCATTGAGCATCGAAGACGATCTCCTCTTGTTGAGGCGTTTCCGTTTCAATTGGCACCTCAAACGCTTCTGCTTCGATGTATTCAGCTTCCTGAACCTCGCTTGTGATGTCTTTCACTTCCTTCGTATCCACTTCTTTTTCATCTTCATTGAATGCGTTTTGCATTTCGATCGAGAGGATACCCCATTTAGAAAGCAATGATTTTAGAACTGTTTTCTTGGCCATGGCATCAAAATCGTTTTTCCATCCAAAATCAGATTTTGAGTATTTTTTGCGATGCGCCTCGATTTGTTCTCTTGTCCAGTAAACAGTTTTACGGAAGCCGTTAATCAATTCGAAATAGGCTGCGTAACCAACTACAACGTCCGATTTCTTTTGTTTAGAATCCATTTCGAATTCTTCTGTCAACCTATCCCACTTTTGTAATTCACCTTCGTAAACTTCAATGACGTTAATGTGCTTATATTGACCAGTTCTCAAAGCAAGTTGGATGTAACCTCTGTAACCCATGATCGGAGTGGCTGTAGTTCCATAAGGGACAATGTACATATAACCAAGATTTTTATCTACTGGTAAATCAAGACTTGCTGCCACCATAGCAGAACTAATAATGGACATTGGCTCACATTTTTGAAGCATTTTTTCACTGTTGTATAAGTTCAGAATTGATGTCGCGAACTGTTGCGCTCTTTTCCCCAGCACTTCCTCAAAACGTTTTTTCATACTTTCGCTATTCAACAACTGTTTAAGTGTGACTCCTTGTTGAATATTAGAGTTTTGTTTTTTGGCAATTTGATTCTTTAGAGATTGAGTTGTGGCCATCTAAATTACCTCCTTGATACTCAAAAACGTACATCTTTGGTTTTTTAACCATTCCTTTAAGAAAACGGCAAATAGTGTGAGCGTTAATATTCAATTCTTTTGATGCTTTTGTAATACTCTCAAACTCTCCAATAAAATTCCCGTTGACATCGTAAGCAACAACCGGTATCGCTCGAAATTTGTTATTCTTATTTCTTTGTGACGCCGTTTTCTTGATTGTTTGTATCATTTTTTCACTAACGGTTTTTAGACCTGTTTTATAGGCATGTAAATTGTTATATGAATAGGAGCACCATTCCAAATTCGAAAGATCATTGTTCAATTTATTACCATCTTTGTGATTGATGGTTCTAAATACTTTTGGATCTGGATTAGGCAGAAAAGCTTCTGCTAAGATCCGATGAATATAACAACTTTTCCCTTTGTTTCGATACCACAGAGCCACAATTAAGTATCCGTTTTTAGCAACAGACGGTTTCAAAATATATCCCGTACTTTCCCTTCTGACTCGACCGAGATTGCTAACACTATACACACCTTCATATCCCTTAACCGGTTTCCAAACTTCCATTTCAACCGATCTCCTTAATTTCAAATCTTCGGTAGCTATTTTTTTTGGTTACTTGTTCATAAACTTGCGGGAACATGGATTTCAGTTTTTTTGTATCTACTCGATTGGACTCAACTACTTTCCAATTAACCTGATAATTTTGGATAAATCCTATTTCTGCGTCTTTGAGTTCGTTCTTTATCTCGTTTTCTAGTAATCTTGCCCTTTCGTCCAATTCACGAATTGTCTCTTTCAATGAAAGTAGCTCCTCAATCTTGTTTTTGTACTCATATTTCAAATCGACGATCTTTCCGGTTTCAACTTTGTAATACCGTTTTTTCAGATATTCTTCAGCTGCCGACGATCCATCTAATGCAGGAGGAACATTCTTTTCAACGTGATTTTTCCAAAAATCAATTTCTGCCGCAAAAATCATTTCGATAAGTTCATCATCGCGTTCGATTTCTTTCCAGATGAACTTTTGACCGCCTATGAGAACTGCGAAATATCCCTTTTTGTATTCCGGTCCCAAAACACCAAGATAATGCTGCATTTGAACGATATATGCCTCCGGAATGTCATCGCCTTCCCATTCTTTTGCAAGGAACGCGGAAGCTGTTTTGCACTCTAAGATGGCTTTCTCGCCAACAATGAATCGGTCAATGTTAGCCAAAAGGAAATGGTGATTCGGATGCTGAAACATAACGTTCCGTTTCCGTACCTTCTTTCCGGATCGTTTCTCGAATTCTTTGGCCACCAAATCTTCCAATAACGTTCCAAAATAAGCTGCATCACTTGTAGAAGATTGCAAATCTACTTGTCCAGTTTTTTCGAGCCATAATTCAAATGGCGTTTTGTATTTGTTCAACCCGAGAATGATCGAAGCATCGCTGCCTCCGATCCCATTACGTCGCGCTGACAGCCATTCCTCATGGCTCATTTCATTTGTGTTTGCAAAAACAACAGCCATTTTCATCCCTCCATTTGATTTTTGAAGGTGATTCTTGTACTATGTAGGTAGCTTGTTCTAAGCTGTGAATCACCTTTCAAAGCGCCTCGCCTCCATCGAGGCGTTTTTCATTCTGCGATTTTTCGTACTACACCCAGATTTTCAATAAGGTACTGCCAAATGTTTTCTTCAAGAACGACTTCCCCGTCTGGGAATTCATAGATAACATCGTTATAGAAGATTTCGTCGCCGCAAGCATCCACCCCCCAGTGTTCTGACTGGATCGGCTCCGGATAGCCTGTCCGCAATGCTCTCGTGATCGCTGGATGTTCTAAGTCGTGCACGTCTTTTCACCTCTTTTTGTAGGAATTTCCTCCCTTCTTGTCGAATAATGGCAGGGGAAGGGAGGTGATAGATTGATGGACAACCGTATTGATGTAAAAACCTTGGCAGAAAGCTTGCTCCCCAGAATGAATGAGTCATTTCAAAAGGATTTTAAAAATCTCATAAGCGAAATTGATAAAAACGATAATCAGGACGAAAAATGGTTTCTTCTTTTGCATGGCATTCAACAAAGTGTAAAGAATCATTCTGAACGTTTTACAATCGAATTAGTACAAAAGGTTGTGGATGAATTAACTAAACGTTAATGTTTAAACATTTCACAAATTTTCTTGGCAATTGCATCAACATCTAGCTGAGCCGTCGCCTTATCGACGGATTTCTTTTCTAACTCCGCAACGCGTTGCTCTAATTCGACTAACCGTTGTTCGAGATCCATTTCCCCTCACCTCCTTTTGCAGGATTCTCCTTCCCTTTGTCGAATTAACTCGAGGGAAGGAGGTGTCCAAATGAACTGGAATGCAGAAATTGTTTTAAAAACTGGAAAAGTTGTTGCTGTTGCTGATTTAGTATCAATCAATCGCGTAAGTCGATCTGACAGCTCTGTGTCTAAAAACACTGACTTTGAAAACTTTACACTTCCATCTAAAGGGATACTGTCGTTTGTCGGTAAAAACCATATCGTATGTCTCGAATCGTCCGATATTGAATACTTATCTTTATTCCGAGTTAACTGATTTCAATTTCCACGATAAGAGTGCAGCGTGGGCTGTGCTCTTTTTCAATTTCGAGTAGTTTCTCTACAATCTGTTTTGCTTCTTCCACGTTTAAGCAAGATAGTTTTACTTTTACTTCCATTCTTCTCACCCCCTTTCAGACGATTTGCTTTTGCAGGATTTCCCCTCCTTTTGTCGAATGTTGACACTGGAAAGGGGGGGAGTAACCTTGAAGAAGATATATGCCAATCTTCTTGGCGAATGGGTCGATCTCTCGTCCGATGATACATGCTTAATGGGACCACATATGGTCAAACCTTCCGTTTGGTGGGAAGAAAACGCTAAGATTTGGAGTCCGAATAAAAAAGATGAACACACCATGTATCAATTGGACTATGTGAGCATTCACTATAAAGGGAAAGACTATCGAATCAGCCCTATTTTCATCCAGGTTGTTAGCGAATAACATCACTCAGTTTTGGCAATGGCATCCGAATAACGTCGAAGGTTAAACTCAACTTCAAGGTTTCTTTTCAATTCTTCAGAGTCGTCAAGTTCTAGCTTGGCGGCTTTTAATGCGAAATATAGATTGACTTGTTGCGCAATTCTTTCCCACTCGTATTTCTTAAGACCTTGGAGTTGCTCAACTAAAGACGCGATTTGCTCTTTTGTCATTCCAAAACCGAGTAGTGAAAAGACGTACGTTCATTGTTCGTTCCCCTTTCTAACCACAAGCGCAATATCCACACCGCGCGCTTTCATCATTTCAACGATTTTTACCAACTCGTCATGTCGTTGTTTCCGTTTGATAAGCTCGTCCAAATCTCGCTTGCAGCGAAGGAATTCCTCCGCCCATTTCTCTGCTTCGTCAAAGTGATCGTGTACTAATTCCAACCGCGCTTGGAGTAAGCATAATCCCCCGAAGTTGACCAGCTTTTCCGCCAACTCTCTGTCTTTTTCTAATACGTTCATTGCTTTAGCTCCTTTCCAAACACTACTGGATGTAGTTCCATTGCTTTCTTGATGAGTAGAAGAGGAATCGATTTTTCATGTGTCACTTTTCCGTTTTCAAAAACCAGCTCAACCATTTCGTCTTTCTTCAAATCGATAAAGCTAACAACATATTCATCATGATCGGTTGTGTCATATTCAAAGAGTTGAGCCGATATAATTAGCTTTTCAGACAACATTTCTTGTAATTCGATAGGCAATTCGTCCGTCGGCACCTTAAATATTTTCATTGTTATCTCCCTTCATTTCTTGCTCTTTTTGCTTTCTTCGCTTTTCGTTTTCCTTGACCATTCTTACGTAAATCTCGATAAAGCGATCTAACGCTTCTTTTGACGGCTCTTTCCGTTCCCCCACGCACCGAACCTCAACCTCTGGCGGCTTCATCGTTCTTTTTCGTTTTTTCACATTGACCATCTCCTTTGTAGGAGTTGTATGCAACGAATCGTCGTGTACAACATTACGAATTTCCGACATTTTATTTCCCTCCTGTTAATTTGTAGGAATTTCCTCCCTTCGTGTCGAATAATGGCAGAGGAAGGGAGGTGATAAAAGATGGCTAAGTTTTATTACTACAACAAAAATGTTGATCGAAATGGCAATCACGAAGTTCACAGTGAAGATTGTTCTTATTTGCCTAACCATAACAATTGCATCATGATCGGGTACGAAAACGACTGTAAATCTGCAATCGAGCGAGCGAAACGAGAAACCGGAAAAACTAACTTTGATGGTTGTTGGCACTGCAGTTTTGAGTGCCACATCGGATAAGGGGGTTAATCCCTCTTATCTCTATAAGGAATTGCATTATCGTAATAAAACTTTTTGACAAGTGATGGTATTTTCTCTAGTTCCTTGAGTGTAAAACCGTGTTCCTGACACTGTTTGCAGATGTATGTTACCAATTCGTTGAATGCTTGTTCTCTTTTGTTATTCACGTGTATCCCCCTCTCATTCTTCGTAATGGGCGAGAACGATCTTTGCGATCACGTAAAGGTCTTCTTCGTCCCATCCTTTTTCGTATGCAAATTGCAAAAGTTCTTTTGCTTTTGTGAGCGTTTCATTCGGGAGTTTAATCATGTCTTTCACGCCTTCTCACCTCCCACTTTTGCAGGATTCTCCTTCCATTTGTCGAATTAACTCGAGGGGAAGGAGGTGATAAAACGATGGATAAAAAACCAGATAACGAAATTCCTATTTTGCTAAAAGAACGTATAGATTTAAAAGCGTTAACAGCTAAAACTTTTGTAAATGTTGTCGAAAATATAAGAAACGGAAAGACTGAAGAAATAAGTGTGGATCTGAATACTGAGATTTGGTTCTTTACAAACTTTGGTTTAGTATCAGGAAGTCTGTATATTCCACCAGAAGAAAATGATGCATTTGATCCGACTTATTTTCTTCATGAGCTCGTTTTTAAAACCCGTAACTCGCTACTTTCATCCTATATAGAGAAAGGTGTCGAGAGATTGACAAACGATTCTAGTTTCGTATTGCTTAAAGATGTAACAGTCAAGCCTTATGCTAGTCCTAGTACTCCGTACAAACTCGGTTACTTTCTTTTATACGGTGATGCAATTCTCGGCATATCTTTTGGAGATCAGCCGAAGGAGCAATACGTACATGTGGTTGAATAGACACTGACTTTGGAGCCGTCGCCTTATCGGCGGCTTTCTTTTCTAACTCCGCAACGCGTTGCTCCAATTCGGCTAACCGTTGTTCGAGGTTCATTTCCCCTCACCTCCTTTTGCAGGATTCTCCTTCCATTTGTCGAATGTTGACACTGGAAAGGGGGTGAATAAGTTGATAACTTTTGCCGAAGTAAAATGCTACAATTGTGAAAATTCTTTCCCTGTTTACTGGAACAACTGGGAAAAGAACTTGCCTATCCGTTGTCCTTTTTGCATTGCTAGTTTTAATGAAAAATTCACAGAAATGCTTAAACATTCGTTAGGTACAGTAAACGAATTAAACAAAGAGCTTAGAAGTCGTCACAGCGACGGATCTCACGACTTGTTCCAAGTCGATTTCAAACATGTATACGTTCCAATCGATAAATATCGCTTAGATGATTAAACAACTCATACGCTTGATATTTATTGAGATCGTTACGCAATAACACTTCTTTGATTTCCTCTACGACTTTTTCGTAACGGTCTCTACCCAACGCAATTTGTAATTCTTGTTTAGCGTGCTTGATTGAACAAAGTACTTGCTCAAGCTGTTCCATTGTCACTCTTCCTCACCCCCTTTCACGCAGTTTGTTCGTCCCTCTCAATGAGAGGAAGAATACCGAGTTTGTTTTTCAACATTTCGTAAATGAACAGTCTCCCTTTTTGCGTCCAATACGTGTGCATCTTGCTTGTTTCTGAATCAATCGCGTGTGTTTTGCTTTGCGTGTATCCTTTGTCTTGATACTTGGAGTAAAGCAACCAGCAATCGCCTTGTTTATACTGAATGCCAAGCTGATGCAACAGTTGGTTCATTTTCACCGCGCTCATGCCGTAGTCTTTCGCGATCTTGCTAATGGAAATGAGCGATTTATTTTGTAACACCAAGTCGTAATAGGTCGCTTTGGGCTGTAACTCTTTGATGATTTGGTCTTTTTGGGCGTTTTGCAGTTGCAGCTGTTCGTTTCGTTCCACCTGCTCGACTAATTGCAATAATGCCTCTTTGTACGTCGTCGGCAACTTGAACGGCTGTTTCTGTTTCTCCAGCTCCGCCCGCATGCGCTTAAACTCCTCGATGAATCGCACCTTCATCTTCATCGCTTCTGGTGTCGTGTACGACATCGCTACCAACGTAAATGCTTCTTCAGTGAGAAGGTATTTTTTGTACCACTGCTTGTTTTGTGGGTGCTGGTAGTGGGTCTGCCCAAAGTTGGACACCCCCCATTCTCCTTCACCAGCCTCAACTAATTTTTGAATTTGCACCTCAATATCACGTATCACATGTTTGTGTTCCTTTCCAAAAACCTCAGCTACCGTCAAACTGTCTGTGACAACCCGATTGCTTTCGATAAAAACTAACTGATTCATTTCCGTCCTCCTTTGTTTCATTGAAGGTTTTTCTCCCTTTTTAGCGAAATGATAATGCAGAAAGGAGGGAGAAAGATTGGATTTCGATAACATCTCACTTCAAGCGTTGATAACAACCAATTCTAAAATGGCTGACGTCATCGCTAACAAAGAACACATAAACCAAAAGCTCGAACGCGATAATTTTGAGCTTGCACAAGAAGCAAAAACAGTAAAATTAATGCAAGGATTTAGTTTGCACATTACAATTGAAGCTTTGAAACTTTATCACGAAGAGCTTGCGAAAAAGCTCAAAGAACACGGCATTGATATTTGATTTGTAGCTGTAACATCGCAATCACAAAAGCTAATTCCCTTCTGTCAGACCGTTCGATGAAGTTTTCTGCTTCATCAACGGTCCATCCTAAGTGTTCGACAAACTGATCGACAAGCTTCCTTCTCATTGGAGCGCTAACAGCTCGATCCATCTCCGTCCTCCTTTATGCGGTTTGCTCTTTCTTCAACAGCAACCGAAACGTCTCTCGCCCTTTTGGTGTAATCAGCGTTTGGACATCAGCCCGTCCGTTTCGTTCCCATTCCTTCAATTCAAACAACTCTGGGACATATGCTGCATAAGGTTTGAGCTTCTTTTTCTGATCGCGGTAGATGAATTTGTTCTTCAATAACCAATCGATGAAGAATCGTTCCTTAATCTGCAACTCTTTCGCAGTATCACGGAAATTCGTCAGCAAGTTCCGATCGACCAAGGCATCGAAATATTCCACTTTCGGCTTCATTGCCGCGATCTGTTCATTTTGTCGACGCACCGTTTCCAACACGCCACGGAACATCATTTTCGTCTGCTCGTCCGCAAACGGAAGATACGTGTTGATAAACATGTCCTCATTCGCAACGTAGCCACCTGTTTTGCGGATGGTTGGGAGGATCTCATCGAAGACCCAGCGTTCAAACTCTTCCGCCTTCTTTTTTATTTCTAAATTTTTACTTTGATCAGCCGCCTTGATTATTAATCGGTATATATCTCCTTCTGGAATCACTCTCACCGTTTGTTCTCCCCCGTTAGTAGGGATGCGGTAAGTTACCGCCCCCTTGCAGTGGGTTGAAATTGCTTCATGTGGTCTCATGTACCCTAATGCTTTCGCAACGTCATTACCCACAGCGTAAGGGTTGTTGTTAATCTCAACGAATCGAATTTCCCCAAACATTTCATGATTGAAAACTTGTAGCTGGTTCATTTCCGTCCTCCTTTATGCGGTTTTGTCACCATTTTGGTTACTACGAGGCAAAAAAATATCTTCTATTCTTTTACCAAAAAAATCTCGTAGTTTAAACATTTCTTCTAAAGTGAATTGAAATTCACCGCGCTCTTTTAAACCATATGTTTTTTCACTGATTCCTAGATATTCCGCGAGTTGCTTTTGTGTTACTCCTTGCTTTTTACGAAGGATAATCAGTTTTTCCTGCATCCTATCACCTCCTTCTGATTGTTATCCTATCACCAAATTGGTTACTTGTAAAGAGTTTTTTGTTATTTTTTTTATATTTTTGTTCCGAAACGGTTACTTTTGTGCTAATATTCTATTAGATTATTAGAAAGGAGGTGTGGATTTGAGTTTACAAAGATATGTAGGTGAAAAAATAAAAGAATTTCGTTTGAAGCGCGGTATGAGCCAAGAAGAACTGGCTGACTTATTAGGTACGACTAAACAAACAGTAAGTAGATATGAAACCGGAGAAAGAAAAGCTAATCAAGATGTTCTTTTTAAATTATCAGAAATATTTAAAGTTAGTATTGACGATTTTTTTCCTTCCAAAAAAGAAAATGAGGTAAAATCGATTGTTTTCACCAAACTCCCGATCGTGGGGGCGGTCAGCTGCGGAAATGGCGTGTTGGCATATCAAGAGATTGAGGGGTATGAAGAAGTGCCAACGAGCTGGCTGAATGGTGGGGAATATTTCTTTCTTAGAGCCAAAGGCGACAGCATGATAAACGCTCGAATCATGGACGGCGACCTATTACTTATTCGTAGGCAAGACGATGTGGAAAACGGGGAGATTGCAGCTGTGCTTATTGACGGAGAAGCCGTTCTAAAGCGAGTGTATAAAACAAACGGAACGATTATTTTGCAAAGTGAAAATCCGAAATATCAGCCGATTGTACTGCAAAAAGATAATATGAAAGATGTGCGCATCATAGGGAAATTAAAAAAAGTGGTTTTAAATTTTTGACGTCAGAAATTTAAAAGAGCAACGCAAATGGTTGCTCTTTTTAGTTATTTACATCCCACTCCCACTACGTTCAGAGTTTCTATTATTTTTTCGCAAGGAGGCAACCTAATGAAAGTCGCCATTTACGTTCGAGTCAGTACAGACGAACAAGCGAAAGAAGGATTTTCTATCCCGGCGCAACGGGAACGGCTGCGGGCGTTTTGCACAAGCCAAGGCTGGGAGATTGTTCAGGAGTATATCGAAGAAGGGTGGTCTGCTAAAGACCTAGAGCGACCGCAAATGAAACAATTGTTGAAAGATATAAAGAAAGGCAATATTGACATTGTGTTGGTTTACCGATTAGACCGCTTGACACGGTCGGTATTGGACTTATATTTGCTGCTCCAGACGTTTGAAAAATACAACGTGGCGTTTCGTTCAGCAACCGAAGTATATGACACTTCCACGGCAATGGGAAGGCTATTTATTACGCTTGTCGCCGCCCTTGCGCAATGGGAGCGAGAAAACCTTGCCGAACGCGTGAAATTCGGCATCGAGCAAATGATTGACGAAGGAAAAAAACCAGGTGGACATTCTCCGTATGGATATAAGTTTGATAAAGACTTTCATTGCACCATTATCGAAGAAGAGGCAGAAGTCGTTCGGATGATTTATCGACTATATTGCGATGGATACGGCTACCGAAGCATCGCGGATCGGCTGAACGAATTAGGGGTTAAGCCTCGAATTGCGAAAGAGTGGAACCACAATTCAATACGCGATATTTTAACGAATGACATCTACATCGGCACATACAGATGGGGAAATAAAGTCGTGCCAAACAATCATCCGCCGATTATTAGCGAAACGCTATTTAAAAAAGTGCAAAAAGAAAAAGAGAACAGAAGCGTAGACAGAAAAAGAGTCGGGAAATTCATTTTTACTGGTCTCTTATATTGCGGCAATTGCAATGAGAATAAAATGCAAGGTTTTTTCGATAAGCGCGAACAAAAGACATACTATCGCTGTCTCAAGTGCAATCGGATTACAAACGAGAAAAACATTACCGCGTCGCTGATCGCTGAGGTTCAACACCTCATTACGTCGAAAGAATATTTCATGTCGAAGTTTTCTCACCAGTTCGCGGAACCAAAAGCCATTGACGTTTCTGCTTTGACCAAAGAGCTGGAAAAGATAAAACGCCAAAAGGAAAAATGGTATGATTTATATATGGACGATGAGAACCCGATACCAAAAGAGGAGCTGTTCGCAAAGATTAACGAATTAAATGATAGGGAAAGAGAAATTTATGATATATTGAGCGAATTTGAATTGGAAGATAATGAATCGCTCGAGGAGAAGTACAACCGATTAAGCAAGATGACCGATTTTAAACAACAATTCGAACAAGCAGACGATTTCACAAAAAAAGAACTGCTCTTTAGCATTTTCGAAAGAATTGTAATATATCGAGAAAAAGGAAAGGGGAAGAAACTAACGCTGGACTATGCATTGAAGTAAACCGAACCTGTTTAAAAGTTAAGGTTGGGCAATTGACACAAACAGATGGAACATTTTTAGTTTCGCGTGAACCGATCGCTAACTTCACATGGGAACAATTGAAAGGAAGTACATTTTTAGGTCAAAGAAAAGGCGGCATGCCGCAAATGGTCGGAGAATACGTTCTAAAGCAGCATGGAATTGATCCACATAAAGACTTAAATCTCATTCAAAATATTGAGTTTGCTAATATCGCCAATGCATTTGCAAGCGGAACAGGCGATTTCGTCCAACTATTTGAACCGACTGCTAGCATTTTTGAACAAGAAGGAAAAGGATATATTGTTGCTTCCTTTGAAACGGAATCCGGCCATCTCCCGTACACAACGTTTATGGCAAAACAAAGTTTTATTGAGAAAAATAAAGATGTCATTGAAAAATTTACACGCGCGCTTTATAAAGCACAACAATGGGTGCAAACACACGATGCTAAAGAAATCGCAACAGTCATTCAACCGTACTTTGAAAATACAGATATCGCTCTCATTGAAAAAGTTGTCGATCGCTATAAAAACCAAGGCTCTTACGCAACTGACCCTATTTTAGATGAAGAAGAATGGAACCATCTTCAAAACATCATGAAAGAAGCAAATGAATTGCCATCGTACATTGATCACTCGATTTTAGTGAATACATCGTTTGCCGAAAACGCACAAAAGAGGTGAACACCATGCCCATTTTAACGATTGATCAAGTGATGCATGCCTACGTCACAAACCAATCTGCCGTCTTGGCACTTGATCATCTGTCGCTAACTGTCGAGAGGGGAGAATTTCTCTCCTTTCTCGGCCCAAGCGGCTGTGGAAAAACGACGCTTCTTTCCATTATCGCGGGACTAATCGAACCAACAAAAGGCCGTGTACTCATTGAAGGAAAAGAAGTAAAAACGATGCGCCAAACGATTGGATATATGCTACAACATGATTATTTGTTCCCGTGGAAAACGATTGAACAAAACGTCACACTCGGATTAAAACTAACAGGCAAATATAGCGAGAAAACGAGAAAACAAACGCTCGCCCTTTTACATCAAATTGGTCTACGCGACGTCGATGATCGCTATCCTTATGAATTATCAGGAGGAATGCGTCAGCGCGCTGCACTCGTTCGCACCTTGGCAACCGACCCGAAAATTTTATTGTTAGATGAACCGTTTTCAGCACTTGATTACCAAACAAAACTTAAACTAGAAGATCTCGTATGGGAGACGTTAAAGCAATATCGGAAAACAGCACTTCTCGTCACGCACGACATCGGTGAAGCGATTGCAATGAGCGACCGTATCGTTTTATTTACCGCAAGACCAGGAAAAATTAAGCGAATTGTTTCCGTTCCAGATTCATTAAAAGCATGTACACCGTTTCAAGCTCGCCAACATCCAGATTTTTCACCGATTTTTCAAATGATTTGGAAGGAGTTAGAGAGCATTGAACAAACATGAATGGTTGCAACGTATATACGATCAATATATAGCATATGAAAAGCGCGAAAAACGAATCGTTCGTTTTTTCCAAATGATCATCGTCGTTGCCTTCTTTAGCTTATGGGAGATGGCGAGCCGTTTTCATTGGATTGATCCTCTTTTATTTAGCTCACCGTCTTCAATTTGGCACTTGTTTATCACTAAAGTGCGCGATCATACGTTGCTTTCACATACAACCATCACATTAACAGAGACCGTGCTCGGTTTTATTGTTGGTACGATCGCAGGCATTTGTTTCGCTGCGCTTCTTTGGTGGTTTCCACGCGTATCTAAAATTGTTGATCCGTATTTAGTCATTTTAAATGCCATGCCAAAGGTGGCACTTGGACCGATTCTCATTGTAGCGCTCGGACCAAATATGACGTCAATCGTGGCGATGGGAGCAATCATTTCTATCATTATTACAACGATTGTCGTTTACACATCGTTTAAAGAAGTAGATGCCAACTATATCAAAGTGCTTCAAACATTCGGTGCAACAAAACGACAATGGTTCACAGAAGCCATTTTACCCGCTTCCTTTCCGACAATGATTTCAACGTTAAAAGTGAACGTCGGTCTATCTTGGGTCGGTGTCATTGTCGGGGAATTTCTTGTTTCGAAACAAGGGCTCGGTTATATGATTATTTACGGGTTCCAAGTGTTCAACTTTACGCTCGTTTTATTAAGTTTGCTTATGATTGCGTTACTTTCAAGCATCATGTACCAACTTGTCAGTTGGTTTGAAAAAAAACTAATGAAACGTGCATAACCCTACACGTAAGAAAAAGCGGTGGGGTTTTAAATCATTCCCCACCGCTCTAACTGTTGTTTCGTATATGCCCATACGCCATCCTTCATAATAAAACTAAATCGTCCATCTTTCGCTATGTCATCTGGCATATGCTCAATGAGCACAGGACCATTTGTCTCAAAATACGACTCCCTTTGTTCCAAAAATTCAACATGAGCAAAATAAATATTTTTTACAATCGTTTCATTCGGACGTTTGACTTCATACTGTCCAATGTACGTGATCTTCTCAACAACTCCGCCCGTTTCTTCCTTTACTTCGCGAATTGCTGCTTGTTCTGCCGTTTCTCCTTCCTCTATTTTCCCACCTGGAAACTCCCAGCCACGCACAGCGTGATTTGTCAATAACCAACGACCATTGTACCGACAAATCACAAGAACATGTTTCGGTTGTTGCGAAAAAGGATGGTCAGAAAAAGAAAGTCGAACGTTGTATCCGTAGTAATCTTGAAATACAATCATCGCCGTCTACCCTCAACTGTATGTTTTCTTCATTGTACCACACAGTGAAATTGTCGACAGCTTTTATAACTGTATGACACCCATCGTTTCAATTTGTTGTTTCGCTTCTTCATCTCCAAGCTCATAAATAAGTTCGTACACTTTTTTTATCGCTTGATCATATCCATCATTTGGACGATCGTAATGGTATTGCACATACGGCACATGTGCGCGCCAAAACGATTGCCAATCGGATGAATACATTTCATCAAAATACTCTCGTAATTGAATGATTTCTTCATCCGTCGCCTCAATTCGAAATTCCCAAGGTGATGCTGTTTTCACTTGCGAAATTTCGCCACGAGCCACTGAAACATAGTACGTTTTTTTCATCGCCCCACCTCTTTTCCATTTGTTACGGTTAGTGTGAGTCGATCCATTTGTTTTCATGCAACAAAAAGCATACGATCTCCTTTAACGCTTCTTCAAGTACTATAATATAAAAAAGGTGGGAAATCCCACCTTATCCAAGAAACGATTTTAACATCCACACATGTTTTTCTAAGCTTTGATGAATGCCTAAAAGCATATCCCCAGTCGTTTCATCATTAATTTCCCCTGCGTAGTTCATACCATCTTTCAACTCTTCAATCATCGTTTCAAAATCGCGCACGATTTCTGCCACCATTTCCTCGGCTGTTTCATTTCCTTTGGCTTCCTGTACAGATGCTACCGCTAAATACTCTTTCATCGTCGCTAACGGCTTTCCACCTAGCGCCAATAAACGCTCCGCTAATTCATCAATATGTAGCGCAGCTTCATTGTACAATTCTTCAAATTTTGTATGCAACGTAAAAAATTGCGGACCTTTCACATACCAATGGTAGTTGTGCAGTTTCACATACAATACGTTCCAATTCGCAATTTGTTTGTTTACAATGTCAATTAATTTTTCCTTCATTTTCATTCCCTCCTCAAGTATAAACTTTCCCCTTCTCTATTGTAGCAAACAAAAAAAATTTTGGAAAATAATACGGTTTTGCATTAAGATAGAGTGTGGAGGGGTACATATGTTGCTCACTTTTATTATTTCTATCATCATTGTATTTGTCGTGCTCATCTTAAGCGTTTTAACGATTTCAAAAGCATACAAATACAAACACACCATTGATGAGTTGCCAAATGAAAAAAGCAAAGGTTCAGACATGTAACGCCTGAACCTTTGTTGTTTAGCCAAACACTTTTTTCAATTCTTCTTTTGGTTGCGATAGCCAGTAGCGCATGAGTCGCTTTGCTCCTTCTAAATCATGCAACTTCGCTTGACCACACTCTTTTTCTGTTGCGGCTGGCACCTCTGTGACGGTTAGCGCTTCATTCATCGTTGCCTCTAGCAAGTCAATAATTTCTTCAACGGTTGGCGTGCCGCTAACGACTAAATAATAGCCTGTTTGACATCCCATTGGCGAAATATCAATAATATCAAAATGGTCGTATTTTTCGGCGTGCTTACGAATGTGCACCGCTAGCAAATGCTCGAGCGTATGAATAGCTGCTGGCTGCATTGCTTCTTTATTAGGCTGACAAAAACGAATATCAAATTTATTCACAACACCGTCGCTGCCGACTTTATGAACGCCGCAATGGCGAACGTACGGTGCTTTGACCGCACAATGATCAAGCTCAAAGCTTTCTACTGAAGGCATACTTCTCACCTCTTTTCAATTGTTACGTCTTTATCATACACAAAAGTCCGACTTTTTTCATCTTTTTTTGTTAGTATCATTTCGTCCAGCTATGTTACAATAAGAAAAAATAGGGGTAGGTGTATGATATGAAACATATACTTCTTTTACTTATTCGCTTTTATCAACGTGTCATTTCCCCATTAAAACCACCGACATGTCGCTTTTATCCGACTTGTTCGCATTACGGATTCGAAGCTATTCGCCGTTTTGGCGCGCTCAAAGGCGGATATTTAACAATAAAACGCATTTTAAAATGTCATCCGTTTCACCCCGGTGGATTTGATCCTGTTCCAGAGAAAGAGCAAAAATAGTTGTTCTTTCTCTTTTTTTTCGATATGATAAACGTTGTAAATCGTAATAATTACGTTTTGGGAAAGGAGAAACCTATATGAAAGTACCTGTTACCGTATTAAGCGGATATTTAGGTTCAGGAAAAACGACATTGCTTAATCATATTTTAAACAATCGTGAAGGATTAAAAATTGCTGTTATCGTCAACGACATGAGCGAGGTGAATATCGATGCTGAGCTCATTAAACAAGGTGGATTTTCACGTACAGAAGAAAAGCTTGTACAAATTCAAAACGGCTGTATTTGTTGTACGTTGCGAGAAGATTTAATGAAAGAAGTTCAAAAACTCGTTGAGGCTGGAAACATTGATTACATTGTCATCGAGTCATCCGGCATTAGCGAACCGATTCCTGTCGCTCAAACATTTACGTATATCGATGAGGAATTTGGCATTGATTTAACGTCAACATGTCGGTTAGATACGATGGTCACCGTTGTAGATGCCAATCGTTTTTGGCATGATTTTGCCTCCGGTGAAACGTTATTAGATCGTAAACAAGCAGTCGATGAAACAGATACGCGTGAAGTTGTCGATTTACTAATTGATCAAATTGAATTTGCAAACGTGCTTATTTTAAATAAAATCGACTGCATTTCTCAAGAAGATGCAGACGAGCTAGAAGCACTCCTTCGTAAATTAAATCCAGAAGCAAAAATCATCCGGACAACATACGGAAAAGTGGCACTTCATGACATTTTAAACACTCGTTTATTTGATTTCGAAAAAGCGAGTCAATCAGCTGGATGGATAAAAGAACTAAATGAAGAGCATACACCAGAAACAGAAGAATACGGCATTTCTTCTTTCGTATATCGTCGCCGTCGCCCGTTTCATCCCGAACGGCTGATGCATTGGCTCGAACAATGGCCAGTTGAAATCGTTCGCGCCAAAGGCTTTTTCTGGCTCGCTTCCCGCAACAATATGTGCGGACTTCTTTCACAAGCTGGGCCGTCCATTATGATTCAAGGGGCTGGCGAATGGATTGCCACATATCCTCCGCATGAACAGGAACAAATTTTGCGAGAAGAACATGAATTGCGTGCAAAATGGGACGATACGTATGGCGATCGCATGACAGAACTCGTATTGATTGGCATTGGTATGGACGAACATGCGATTTCTTCTTCCCTGGATGCATGTTTATTAACAGATGAAGAAATGAAACAAGACTGGTCAACTTTTGTTGATCCGCTTCCACCATTTGTTACTACTTCATACTTTTCAAATCGTAACGATTACGATATAATAAACTAGGAGAAAAAGGATGTTTTCATAAACATCCTTCTTTTTTGAGAGGAGGAAAAAATATGAAATTACGTGCAATGTTAACTATTATACTTGCAAGCACACTTACACTATTTGGATGCAATAAACAAGATGAAAACGCTCCAACCACTAGCGAGGGAAAAGACAATCCACTTATCATTTATACAACCGTATATCCACTTCAAGACTTTACCGAAAAAATTGGTGGAAAACATGTGCAAGTCGAAAGTGTATACCCTCCAGGCGTCGATGTGCACACATATGAGCCAACAGCAAAAACGATGCAACAAATTGCTGAGGCTGATGCGTTCATTTACATTGGTCAAGGAATGGAAGGATTTGTCGATCGCATCACGAAAACGCTAGAACATGAGCGCGTCAAATTCGTCGCAGCAACGGAAAACATGGAATTACTTTCAGCTAATGATACTCATGGAGACGAACATGCTCATGAAAATGAAGATGAACATGCTCATGAAAATGAAGATGAACATGCTCACGGAGATGTCGATCCTCACGTCTGGTTAGATCCGATTTATTCCATTGAAATGGCCGAAACGATTAAACAAACATTAGTAGAACTTAAACCTGAAGCGAAAGATGATTTTGAACAAAACTTCGCTTCATTAAAACAGCAACTTGAACAACTCGATCAACAATTTCAACAACTGATGAAAGAGGCGAAAAGAAAAGATATTCTTGTTGCTCATGCCGCATACGGCTATTGGGAGAAACGATACGGCTTAAAACAAATAAGCGTGACTGGACTATCACCAACAAATGAACCGTCACAAAAACAGCTTACTTCCATCATTAAACAAGCAAAAGAGCACAACATACAATATATCTTTTTTGAACAAAATGTTACATCAAAAATTGCTGAAGTCGTAAAAAATGAAATTGGGGCGGATGTACTCATTCTTCACAACTTAGAAGCGCGCACAAACGATGATATCGCAAACAATAAAGATTACTTTGCGATCATGAATGACAATATATCCGCATTAAAAAAAGCGTTACAATAAGCGATCGTTACGGTCGCTTATTTTTTTGCATATTTTTTCCCTTTTCAAATCAAACTAGGAAACGACAATGTATGGAAAGGGATGAACATCTCGGTATGGATCACGTACTAACAGCAAGAACGTTATTTGGTACAACCATGGCGTTTCATATTATTTTTGCGACGCTTGGAGTTGGTATTCCGCTCATGATTTTATTGGCCGAGCTACTATATCAAAAAACGAAAGACAATGACTACGCTCTCATGGCTAATCGTTGGACAAAAGCGCTCGCCATTTTGCTTGGCGTAGCGATTCCGTCTGGTACTATCGCAGGAGTACAACTTTCACTTTTATGGCCAGGTTTTATGGAAGTGGTCGGCAAAGTGATGGCGCTTCCGTTTCAAATTGAAATTTATGCGTTTTTCGTCGAAGCGTTATTTTTATCTATTTACGTATACGCAGCAGACCGTATCTCTCCAGCAATGCGCATCGTAAGCTTGACGCTTGTTGCCATCGGAGCAGCCGCTTCTGCCATTTTAATCACGAACGTTCACGCCTTTGAAGGTACACCGACTGGCTTTCGTATCGAAAACGGGCAAATTGTTGACGTCAATCCGTGGGAGGCGTTTTTTAATCCAAGCTTTGCCGTCACAGCAACACACGTCGTTTTATCAGCGTATATGACAGGTGCGTTTACGATCGCTTCAATCGCGGCATATCACATGTTGAAAAATAGACGCCATGAACGCATCCAACTTTTTTATAAAAAAGCGCTCATGCTCGGTTTAACAGTTGGCGGCGTATTTTCTTTACTAACAGCAATAAACGGACATGAATCAGCCCAACTTCTTCATGAATATCAACCTGAAAAATTAGCTGCTGCTGAAGGATTGTTTGAAACACAGTCGCACGCCCCGCTCGTCATCGGCGGTTTTACGGACCGTGAAACACAAACGGTCAAATGGGGAATTGAAATTCCGTGGTTACTTAGCTTTTTAGCGGGCAATCGTTTCGATACCGTCGTTGTCGGATTGAATGACTTTCCAGAAGAATGGTGGCCACCGTTGTTTGTCCATACCCTTTTTAATGCAATGGTCGGAATCGGCATGTTTCTTCTCCTTCTTTCCATTGTCGGATTCGTTTGGCATCGCATAAGAAAACAACACATATTTCCGAACTGGTTTATGTGGACTGTTGTTACTGCTGGGCCGCTCGCTCTTCTCGGCATTGAATTTGGCTGGATTTTTGCCTGTACAGGGAGACAGCCTTGGGTCATTTATCGCATGATGACAACGGCAGAAGCTGTAACACAGTCAACAAATTTAGGAACACTCTTTCTTTTATTTACGTCCATTTACGTATTTTTACTCGTCGCAGTCGTGCTCGTCTTGCGTTCTTATTTCCGCCGCCATCCGATTGAACAACACTTATCTACGCACATGTAGAAAGGAGCAAGATGATGACAGATGAATTAATTGCTATTTCAATTTTATGGGGATTTATTTTTATTTACGCCGTCATGGCGACGATGGACTTTGGAGCAGGGTTTTGGTCGATGGTATATATAAACCGCCCGCAAACGAAAGCAACGAAAATCGCAAACCGATATTTATCACCGACATGGGAAGTGACAAACGTCTTTATCGTTGCGATCGTCGTGGCGATCGTCAGCTTTTTTCCCGGAGCGACATTTATGCTTGGAACCATTTTACTTATACCCGGAAGCATCATTTTACTTTTGCTTACTGTACGTAGTGCGTTCCTCGTTTTTTCACACGTTGCTCCTAAATATGAAAAAGTGCTTGTTTACATTTCTGGTATAAGCAGCTTACTTATTCCAGCCTTTTTAATTAGCGTCTTGCCAATTACGCATGGTTCTTTTGTTGAAACAATGAATGGAGTCAGTCGTCTACGGCTTGATCGCTTATTTACAAGCCCACATGAATATGCATTTATCGCCTTTGCGATTACAAGTACACTCTTTCTTTCGTCGCTTTTATTAGCAGACTACTCAAACGAAGCAAATGAAATAGAAGCATATACGATTTATCGCCGCGATGCACTCATCATCGGGCCGTTTGCTCTTCTCTCCTCTATTCTCATTATGGTCACGATGCGAAACGAAGCGCGCTGGCTATATGACGGAATGATTGCACGTTGGCCGTGGCTTGTCGCTTCTGTCGTATTATTTCTCTTAGCTGGCGGGGCGCTTTTTCTTCCTTCATGGAAAAGAAAAAACGGACGCGGAATGCCACGTCTTGCGGTTGTAGCCATCGTCTTACAATATTTTTGTGCAAGTTACGCATACGGAAAAGCTCATTTACCATATATGATTTATCCGAATGTAACAATCGAATCCGGATTTACGCATCCGAATACGTTTCGTGCCCTTTTTGTGACGTATATCGTCGGCTTTGCTATTTTATTTCCAGGATTCATTTATTTTTGGCGGCTGTTTATGAAAGACCGGCGCTATGTAGCAAATGATGAAAAATAATGATTGCAAATGTTGAGATTTTTCGCTATAGTTTTAAACGTAAACCTTTTTCGTACAATATATTGTGATGATTGCAAGAAATAATAACTATATATTGAAACCGACAAGTGAAGGTGTCCGAGCGGACTTAATAGGGAATCTGGTGCGAATCCAGAACTGTCCCCGCAACTGTGTGCGCAGACGAAATGGAAACAACACCACTGTATATGTCAGCTTTTCAGGCGCATATATGGGAAGGAATCCAAAGTAGGAAGAAGCGCGAGTCAGGAGACCTGCCTTCCTTGTATCGTTTCATATTCTTCGGGGATTGAGAAGATGAAACGATGGTGAAAGCATGCCTTTTTCCATCGTTTCATCCGCTCAATGAGAGCGGATGTTTTTATTTTTTAGGGGAAGGGATGTTATATGGTGTACATAAAACAACAAACAGAAGGAAATGAAGAAACGATCCGCACATTATTGTTTCCTATTTTCAAAGACTTTCCACACTTAGCGAGTGAGCGATACATTGAACGGACTGTACGGGCGCTTGCTCATACGCAGCGGTACAACGACATGATGAATAAACTTATTTTAAATGCGCTTGATGAAATCACCGTAGAACAGCCGGATTGGACGTTTGTTGCGGCTCGTCTCTATTTGCAACAGCTATACGACGAGGCAGCTAACAATCGCGGCTATGATGTATCCGACACATATCGCTACTTTTATGAATTGCAAATAATGCTCGTCGATCTCGGCATTTACGACTCGTTTTTACTGGAACGATATACGAAAGAAGAACTGCAAGAAGCGAGCACATGGATTGACGCAAAAAAGGACGAGCTATTTACATACATCGGGTTAAAAACGCTCGTTGATCGCTATTTAGCGAAAGGGTATGGCGGCGAAATTTACGAACTGCCGCAAGAGCGCTTTTTAACGATTGCTTTAACATTAATGGCATATGAACATCCGACAAAACGAATGGCACTAGCGAAAGAAGCATATTGGGCGTTATCTAACCAATACATGACCGTTGCTACGCCAACTTACGCAAACGCTGGAAAGTCGTATGGTCAATTGTCGAGTTGTTTTATTGATACGGTAGACGATAGTTTAATTGGCATTTATGAGTCGAATACCGACATCGCTCGTTTATCAAAAGGCGGTGGAGGAATTGGCGTATATTTAGGAAAAATTCGCGCACGAAATTCTGACATCAAGGGATTTAAGGGAGTTTCATCTGGCGTCATTCCATGGATGCGCCAATTAAACAATACCGCCGTATCGGTTGACCAGCTCGGTACGCGGCAAGGAAGTATTGCCGTATATTTAGACGTTTGGCATAAAGACATTTTCTCGTTTTTAGACGCGAAGCTAAACAACGGCGATGAACGGCAAAAATGCCATGATTTATTTTATGGCGTATGCATCCCTGATTTATTTATGGAACAAGTCGAAAAGCGCGGCGATTGGTATTTATTTGACCCACATGAAGTGAAAAAAGTGATGGGCTGGAAAGATAAACACGGCAATCCATTAGGGCTAGAAGACTTTTATGATGAAGAACGAGGAAATGGCTCGTTCCGTGAAAAGTATGAGGAATGTATCAATCATCCAGAGTTAAGTAAAGAGCGCGTTCCTGCGATTGAAATCATGAAACGGATATTAAAGTCACAGTTAGAAACAGGAACGCCTTATATGTTTTATCGCGATGAAGCAAATCGGATGAATCCGAACAAACACGCAGGCATGATTTATTCTAGCAATTTATGTACAGAAATTATGCAAAACATGAGCCCAACGATCGTCACAAAAGAGTATACAGAAGATGGGGAGATTATCGTTCATAAAAAGCCGGGCGATTTTGTCGTTTGCAACTTATCGAGCATTCATTTAGCGCGTGCCGTACAAGATGATGTGTTAGAACGATTAATCCCGATTCAAGTGCGCATGCTCGATAACGTCATTGACTTAAACGAAAAGCGAATTGAAGTGTTGCAAGCTGTCCTCACCAATAAAAAATATCGCGCCATCGGGTTAGGGGCATTTTCTTGGCATCATTTATTAGCGCTAAAAGGAATCAAATGGAACAGCGAAGAAAGCGTACAGCTTGCTGATCAGTTATTCGAGAAAATTGCTTATTTAACGATTCAAGCGAGCATGGAGCTTGCCAAAGAAAAAGGAGCATATCCAGCGTTTGAAGGCTCCGATTGGCACACAGGAAAATACTTTGAACTTCGTGGGTATTATTCCCATGATGAGTTAGATTGGGATCATTTAAAACAACAAGTGATGGCATATGGGATGAGAAATGGCTATTTAATGGCGCCTGCGCCAAACGCTTCCACATCCGTTTTAGCAAACGGAACAGCATCGTGCGACCCTGTCTTTAACCGTTTATATTTTGAAGAAAAGAAAAATTATAAAATTCCTGTGACCGTCCCTGATTTAAACGCAAAAACGTTTTGGTTTTACGATAACGCCTATGAAGTGGATCAAAAGATGAGCATTCGTCAAAATGCTGCAAGACAAAAACATGTCGATCAGTCGTTAAGTTTTAATCTATATGTGTATAACACGATTAAAGCAAAAGACTTGTTGGACTTGCATCTCACCGCATGGAAAGAGCGGTTAAAATCGACGTATTACGTTCGTAGTACTGCAGTAACGATTGAAGAATGCGACGTTTGTTCATCGTAGGGGGATAAAAAATGAACGTTCTTATTTGTTATACATCGAAAACAGGGAACACAAAAGAAGTGGCGCTGTTAATAGAAGAAGCTTTTTGCTCATACGGACATGCGGTGAAAACGATCAATGTTGAACATATGTTTGCGATCGAATCGCTCATTCATGACACACAACTTCTTTTATTCGGTTCATATACGTGGGGAAATGGACAACTTCCGGACGAAATGAGGAAGCTACTTCGTTTTCTTATTAAAGAGCGAAATCTTTCTTTGCCTCCTGTTGCGCTGTTTGGCACAGGAGATCAAATGTGGCCATACTATTGCCGCGCTGTCGATGAAATGGCGTACCATTTACGAAAAGTGACGACGGTGCTCGGCACGTTAAAAATTGAACAATCCCCACGCGGCCATCAACAACATTTACCGGCTGTTTTCGTCCATCAACTACTCAAGGAGGTTGAGCGTTTTGTTATTGACGAAAGTAAAATTGCTCGAGCCGTCGCATCCAAATAAAGCAACAAGCATTATTAACGGAAAAGCAAGCGGCATTTTAAACTGGAACGATATTAAATATAGCCATTTTTATGATATATACAAAATGTTGCTCGGCAACTTTTGGACGCCGTTTGAAATTAACATGTCGGATGATATTAAACAATGGCATCATTTAAGCGAGCGGGAACGTGATGCATTTTTACACATTATCGGGTTGCTGTCGATTTTAGACTCTGTGCAACCGAACTTTATCGGAGCGATGAAAGAATACATTACCGATCCGAGCGTCAAAGCGATTTTTTCGATTATCGAACAACAAGAAGTCGTCCATAATCAGTCGTACTCGTATGTGCTTGCGTCTATTGAGAAACTATCCGAACAAAACCGGGCCTTTGAAATGGCGCGCACGAATCCGCACATTTATAAGAGAAATGAACACGTCATTCGCGTATATGAAGCGTTTCGTGAACGGCCAACGGTTGAAACGTTTTGCCGTGCCCTTGTCGCTTCGCTCGTCTTAGAAGGAATTAATTTTTATTCCGGGTTCGCCTTTTTTTACAACTTAGCGCGAAACCAAAAAATGCTGAAAACATCTACAATGATTAGCTATATTAATAAAGACGAACTATGCCATAGCTACTTCATTTCCCAACTCGTACGCGCTGTATTATGGGAAAATCCTCATCTGGACGAAGACGGATCATTTTCAGCGTGGATATATGATTACATCGATGAAGCGATCCGTTATGAAACGGAATGGTCGCGTTTTGTATTGCGCGACATCGATGGCATTGATGTCATTGAAATGGAGAAATATATCGAATATCTCGGAAACAAGCGGCTGCGCATGCTTGGCTTAGACGACCGCTACGAGGCGGATGAAAACGCGATGCCTTGGATTCGCGTCTTTAGCGATGAAAACGTAAACTTAGGCAAAACTGACTTTTTTGAAGCCCGTCCACGTTCATACACAAAAACAACCGATATTAATGGATTTGATGAATTGTAAAAAACCGGGAAGATCACCCGGTTTTTTTACAATCAATGTGTACAATACATTCCACTTGTTGGCGTAACATAGGACAAACGATTTTTCATCACATGATATATTCGTACGATTTTCGGCTTTTGATCAAATAAATTTTCAAATTGTTGTATTGCATGCAATAAAGGGATGCGTTCAACAACAAAAACGTTCATACATGATGGGACAACGCATGTGTCAGACGTATATGATGCAGTAATTAACGCATCGTGCTCGTCTAATATGTGAACAAATGACCGATCATTGGCGACAAAGCGAAGCAAGTAATCCGTCATTTTTGCAATCATTTTATAGTATGTAACGGGAGAGTCACAAGAAGCGATCGGAAACGATGATGTTGCCCGTTCAATTCCTTTTAGCAACGTAAGCGATGAACGATGAGGTGGAGATATGCTGTAATGATAAGTTAACACTTCATTCAGAAACGATTGCCACAATGTCCTCTCCTCCTTAGTTCACTCGTTTTAGCTCCCCCATTTGCTCAATGACAGATTGAATGGAACTCCATGAACGCTTTACAAAGTAAATCGGCTTGTGTTGATCTTTTGCTTTTTGTTTAATGACTTTCGCTAAATTATGGTTAATATAATCCGTCATCACAAATACGATATCGACGTGCTCTGGTATTTGACGTTTCACCATATTCACTTTTCGACCATCTAAATGAATAATTTCCTTAAATCCTGAGTTTTTTAATTTATCGGTAATGTTTCCTAAATGATCCGCACCAACAACTAATAACGATGACATATAACTCCCTCCTACTTTTTGTCTTATATTGCACAATTTCATTCTAATTGAGAATGATTATCTATGTCAACATATAATGATAAAAATTCTCACTATTTTTGCTCATTTTTTCATGTTATGTCTTGCCAACGTTTTGTCTACACTAACATCAGCATAAAGAAAGGAGGGAATAATCATGGCAAAAGATGTGCTTTGTGAAGTGCAAAATTGTCAGTTTTGGTCACAAGGTAATCGATGTAGTGCAGACGCAATCTATGTCGTAAGCCATGCCGGTGCAACGGCAACAAGTTCAACAGAAACAGACTGTAAAACGTTCCAACCGAACGAATAACAGCATCCCCCTTGCTCAGTGCAGGGGGTTTTCTCTTTTTTCATGTTAATAATCGTGAATAGACACATTTTTTTAAAATTATCGCCACAGTTTTGCAACATTTCTCTCATCTCTTCTTCACGTATCGAGGTTACTCTTATACATATGAAAAATATTTAGCATATCGGAGGGGGATACATGAGCGACGTGCTTTTGCTTAGCCGTTTTCAATTTGCCATTACGGTTTTTTATCATTTTTTATTCGTCCCGTTAACGATTGGTCTTATTGTTTTAATTGCATGGATGGAAACACAACACGTACGAACAAAAAATCCGCTCTATCGGCAAATGGCAGACTTTTGGGGAAAATTGTTTGCGATCAACTTCGTCCTCGGTGTTGTGACAGGAATTACAATGGAATTTCAGTTTGGGACAAACTGGTCGGAGTATTCGAAATATATGGGGGATATTTTCGGCTCTCCGCTCGCCATTGAAGCGCTCGTTGCTTTCTTTTTAGAGTCAACATTTATGGGCATTTGGCTATTTGGGAAGGATAAAATTTCACCAAAACTTCGTGCCTTCTCGATCTGGATGGTGGCGCTTGGCACAAACATTTCAGCGCTTTGGATTATCACAGCAAACGGCTTTATGCAAAATCCGGTCGGATATATTGAAAGAAACGGCCGCATCGAACTTCAAAACTTTTGGGAAGTTGTGACAAATCCATATGCATGGCATATGTTCGTTCATACAGTTGTTAGCTGTTATATCGTTGGGGCATTTTTTGTGATGGCGGTTAGTGCTTGGCATTTATTACGCAAACAACATATCGAGTTTTTCAAAAAATCGTTTAAATACGGACTCATTTTAGGATTAATCGCAGCAACAGCTACACCGTTTATCGGGCATAAATCCGCATCATTTGCGGCAAAAATGCAACCTGCCAAAGGGGCAGCTCTTGAAGCCGTGTGGGAAACAAAAGAAAGTTTACCATTTCACATTATTCAAATTCCTGACCCAGAAAATGAGCGTAACATCATTGAATTTTTAACGATCCCAAAGCTCGGAAGCTACTTTTATACGCACTCGTTTGATGGGAAAGTTGTCGGATTCGATCAAATTCCGAAAGATGAACGTCCGAATGTCAATATCGTCTTTTATTCATT
Source organism: Anoxybacillus sp. ST70 (assembly GCF_019553625.1). Lineage (NCBI taxonomy): Bacteria > Bacillati > Bacillota > Bacilli > Caryophanales > Anoxybacillaceae > Anoxybacillus > Anoxybacillus sp. ST70. Next base: position 21,878 of record NZ_JAHZOF010000010.1, on the reverse strand, counting down.
TCGTTTAATGGTAGCACTCGGTCTATACTTCGTCGCTCTATTTTGGTACGGATTTTACTTATATCGTAAAAATAAATTAGTTGAATCACGACGTTTCTTAAAACTTGTGATGTATTCTGTATTGCTTCCGTATGTCGCTATCAACGCTGGCTGGGTCGTTGCGGAAGTCGGGCGTCAACCGTGGACGGTATACGGATTAATGCGCACAGCTGAAGCCGTATCACCTATTTCTCTTTCACAAATTGTTTTCTCACTCGTCAGCTTAGTTTTGTTTTACACCATTTTGCTTATCGCAGACGTGTACTTAATGTTGAAATATGCGAAAAAAGGACCGTACACATCGACGGCTACGAAAGGTGGGGAAATTCAACATGTCTCATGAAACAGTTGCGATCATTTGGTTCGGACTATGGGGACTCATTTGGACGATATACTTTGTGTTAGATGGATATACGCTCGGCACAGGCATGTTGTTTCCGTTTTTAGCGAGAAACCGTCAAGAGCGAAATCAGTTGCAAGAAGCGGTTGGACCGTTTTGGGGCGGAAATGAAGTCTGGTTAATTACAGCTGGAGGGGCAACGTTTGCTGCGTTTCCAGCTGTTTACGCAGATTTATTCAGCTTCTTATATACACCGATGATGCTCATTTTATTCGCGCTCTTTTTCCGTGCAGCTGGATTAGAATTTATGCATAAAGATGATGCACCACTTTGGCAAAAAGGCTGGAAATGGGCATTCACTATTAGCAGTTTTGCTTTAGCGCTTCTGTTTGGTGTTGCCTTTGCTAATTTGTTTTACGGTTTAAAAATTGGTCCATCTGGATATGAAGGAACGTTGTTCACTTTGCTTCATCCGTACGGTCTTTTAGGTGGTTTATTATTTATTAGCTTATTTGCAGTCTCTGGTGCCTTGTGGGTCATGCTAAAAACAGTTGGAGATGTAGCAGAACGTGCCTATAAAGTGGCCCGTCCCGCTTCCGTTGTTGCAACGGTCGTATTATCTCTTTTCTTCGTCGCAACAAGCAATCGTACGCCGCTATTTAACAACTTTACGAAAGCACCCATTCTTTGGATCGTACCCGCACTAGCTTTCGTATGTGCATTGCTCATGCTATTGTTCGTCTGGCAAAAACGAATTGGACTTGCGTTCACAAACATTTGCTTAACTATTTTCACGCTCATGACCACCGGTTTTATCGGCATGTTCCCAAACATGCTCCCTTCGCGCATCGATAATGAATATAGTACAACGCTTTTTGAGGCGGCAGGAAGTGAATTGAACTTAAAAATTATGCTCGGTGTCGCCATCGTCATGGTGCCGATCGTAGTGGGCTATCAGCTTTGGAGTTATAAACTGTTTAAAGAAAAAATTACAAAAGAAACAGCGAAAGGATATCAATAAAAGGAGGCATCTTCCGCCTCCTTTTATTCATTGATCCACTTTTTTAACTTATGGCGCATCAGTTTGTTAGCCGCATTACGCGGTAAATGATCAACGATGTAAATTCGTTTCGGCACTTTATATTTCGCCAGCTTATTCATACAAAACTGCTTTAATTGCTCTTCTGTTGCTGTTACATCATGCAATACGACAAACGCGCATGGCACTTGTCCCCATGTTTCATCAGTCACTCCGACTACGCCTGCTTCTTTTACTGCCTCATGTTGCAAAAGCACGGATTCAATTTCAGCCGGATATACGTTTTCTCCACCAGAAATAATTAAGTCTGAACGGCGGTCAAGCACATATAAAAATCCTTCGTCATCCATATATCCGATATCCCCAGTATGTAGCCAACCATCTTTTAACACAGCCGCTGTTCCTTCCTCATTTCTCCAATATCCTTTCATAACGCTCGGGCCTTTTACAACAATTTCCCCCACTTCATTCGCATTCAGTTGTTTCCCCTCTTTTTCAATACGAACGTTCATATGAAAAAGCGGCTTTCCTGCTGAACCTTGTTTATGACGAGCATCTGGAGATAATGTGGCCACTTGCGAAGCGGTTTCTGTCATACCGTACGTTTGATACACCGGTATATTCCAATAAGCACATGATTGCAACAAAGGAAGTGGCACAGGACCACCGCCAACAAGCATGCAACGAAACGATGAAGGATACGGAGCTTTTAACTCTTGAATCATTTGTTGCACCATTGTGCTGACAGCCGACATCATCGTAATGTTTTGTTGAAAAATGAGCTCATTGATGCGTTTCGCATCAAATGACGACATCACATACACACCAATTCCGTAAATGACGCTCCGCATTAAAATCGACAAACCGCTAACATGAAAAAAAGGAACAGCGGCAAGCCAACAATCATCTTCACGCAATCCAAGATTCAAAGCGGAACCAATTGCACTCCACCAATGATTTCCGTACGTTTGCATAACCCCTTTTGGCTTCCCTGTCGTTCCCGATGTGTACATAATTGTTGCGACATCGTCTAAATTGTACATCGTTTGCCATTTTTCATCTCTTTCACCAAGTTGGGTAACCTCGCTCCATTCAATCGCTCGCTCATCTGGAAAAGGCTCATCACAAATGACAAATCGCGCCCCACTATGTTCTAATTGCCACTTTACTTCATCTACGGATAAACGTACATTTTGTAATAAAACAATCGCACCAATATAATGGAGGGCGTGAATAAGCTCAACCATATGTACACTATTTTTCATTAAGATAGCTACAACATCCCCTTTTTTTACACCGAGAAAAACAAGTTGTCTTGCTCGTTTTGCCGTTCGTTCATGAAGTTCAGCAAATGAAATCGCTTCTGTTTCATCATATATCGCTATACGATTTGGCGTTAAATACGCACGTTGAAGCAACCAGTTTGGAATCATCTTCACACCACCTTCAAAAAAACAGCTTGATGTGCATACATCAAGCTGTCTTCATTTTACGGAAAACGCGGGAATTGTTTAAAGTTCGGTTTCCGTTTTTCTTTAAATGCATCGCGTCCTTCTTTCGCTTCGTCTGTTGTGTAATAAAGAAGCGTTGCATCCCCTGCAAGTTGTTGGATGCCTGCAAGTCCATCTGTATCTGCATTAAACGCAGCTTTTAAGAAACGAATAGCTGTCGGACTTTTTTCTAAAATTTCTTCCGCCCATTTCACCGTTTCTTCTTCTAATTGTTCAAGTGGAACAACTTTGTTCACTAATCCCATTTCTAACGCCTCTTGAGCGTTGTATTGACGACATAAATACCAAATTTCGCGGGCTTTTTTATGTCCAACAATACGCGCTAAGTAACCAGCACCATATCCTCCATCAAAGCTGCCAACTTTCGGGCCTGTTTGACCGAAAATCGCATTGTCTGCTGCGATAGTTAAATCACAAACAACATGTAGCACATGGCCACCGCCGATCGCATAACCTGCAACCATCGCAATAACCGGTTTTGGAATGACGCGAATTAAGCGTTGTAAGTCTAATACGTTTAAACGTGGAATTTGGTCGTCACCTACATATCCACCATGCCCACGCACTTTTTGGTCGCCACCCGAGCAAAACGCTTTGCCTCCTGCTCCTGTTAAAATAATGACTCCAATATTTGCATCGTCACGAGCATACGCAAACGCATCAATTAACTCCATCACTGTTTTTGGGCGGAACGCATTATGTACTTCTGGACGGTTAATTGTAATTTTTGCAATGCCATTATACGTTTCATACAAAATATCTTCATATTCTCTTTCTTTTACCCATTCAATCGCCATGCAATAAACCTCCTCTTAACACAAATTGTTGAACAAGTGTACAAAATCGTTCACGCTGCTCTAGATGCACAACGTGCCCCGCATTCGGAACGGTGATGAGCGTCCCGTTTGGTAATAATTGTACCATTTCTGACGCAATTCGACAAAACTTTTCATCATCTTCACCACAAATCAACAATGTCGGAATCATCAATTGAGGCAACGCTTCCCACCAAGAAGGTTGCGCTCCTGTTCCCATGCCACGCAAACTGTTAGCTAATCCAATCGCTGTATGCTGTAATCGTTCTTCTCTTATCCGTTGTTGTACATCTTCGGGCAATCGCTTTAAAGAAGAAAATAACGGGATGTTCTCCCACCGCTCAACAAACGAAGCAACCCCATGTTGTTCAATAAACTGTGCTAATCGTTCATCTTCTTCCCGACGCTTCATGCGCTCTTCTTCCGTCTTTAGCCCCGGAGAGCTACTTTCTAATATTAACGTTTGCACATACTGAGGATAAAGAACTGCAAATGTTAACGCAAGCCGACCACCCATCGAATACCCTAGCACATGGGCTTTTTTTATCCCTAAATGTTCTAAAAGCATAGCGACATCTTGGGCAACCATATCGATATGATATCGTTGTACAGAAGAAGGGGCATCCGTTTGTCCATGACCGAGAATGTCCATTGCTATGCATTGCATATGTTGTTCCCACATCGAAACAAGCGGATGCCACGTTTGACAACTACCTGTAAATCCGTGCAGCAACAAAATAGGCTGTCCATTTCCGTGCCTTTCTACATAATACGTTTGCCCTCGAACGACAAACTTCATGCTCATTCCCCTTTGTTCAACAAGTTGGACATTTCCTGGGAAACATCTTTCCACAATTTCCGATGAACTCCGACATTATATTCACGAGATGAAGGAACTTCAATTACATTTAACGTTGGGCGTGAGAGCGCATCTACCACCGCACGACGAAAATCGTCCCACGTCTCTACTTTTTCATAATGTCCATCATACATGTTTACAACATGATGAAACGATAAATGTGTCGGTGTGCCGAATAACCGTTCAAAATGTTTCGGTTCATTCGCCTGCGGCAAAAAGGAGAAAATACCTCCCCCATTGTTGTTTAAAACAATGATTGTCGCATGTAGCTGTTGCAATTTAGCTGCAAGTAAGCCATTTAAGTCATGATAAAATGACAAGTCGCCAATAACTAGTACAAGTGGTTGCGCAACACAACTCGCTCCAAGAGCGCTCGATACAACTCCATCAATGCCGTTTGCCCCACGATTCGCCAATAAACGAATTCGCTTATGTGATGACATGAAAAACGTATCCGCATCGCGAATAGGCATACTATTTCCAACGAAAAGAGTTGCTTCATCTGGTAATAACTGAGCAAGTTCAATAAATATTTTTCCTTCAAACATATTTTCTTCTTCTTTTGCCTGTAATAACATTTGCTTCGCTCGTTCGTTCATTTTTTGCCATTGGCTGATCCATTGCGACGACCGAGATGTAGTAGAAGCACGCTGAGCTAACTCATGACAAAATTGCACCTCGTTTGCTTCAATAAACACGTGAAGCGATAAAGTCGGATCGCGCCATTGCCCAGCTTCATCAACAATCATTTGTTTTACTTGTTTATGCCGTTGCAACCAAAGATAAAGTGATTTGGATACAGGCATTGCTCCAAAACGAATAACGACATCAGGGATGAACGCATCTGCAAACGTTTCGCATTTTAACATCGCATCATACGATTCAATAATAAGCTGTTTTCTATGTGTACCTGTTCGCAGTGAAGAAAGCGGATCGGCTAAAATAGGATATTGCAACGCTTCTGCTAGCTCGACCACCGCATCAGCAAACCCTTCCACGTGCAAATCTCCACATACAATGACCCCTTTTTCGACATGGCGTAGTTGTTCATATAATGCATCTATCATCTCTGGCGAAAGGTGTTTATTCCCTCTATACACAGTGCGAGTCGCTGATGGTGTGGAAAATAGCGACTCATTGAGCATTGGAACAAGCGGTTCACGTAACGGCACGTTAATATGAACCGGTCCTACAGGAACAGATGTTGCAACACATACCGCACGAGCAGCTACCATTTCTGCATAACGAAGCATTTGCTCATTTCCTTCTGGAAGTGCCATATCAACAAACCATTTTACATATGAGCCGTACATATGCAGTTGATCGATCGCTTGCGGTGCTCCGACATCACGCAATTCATGAGGTCGATCAGCTGTAATGACAACGAGCGGAACGCGTGCATAATATGCTTCAACGATAGCTGGATAATAATTCGCTACCGCAGTACCTGATGTACAAACAAGAGCAACCGGTTTTCCAGAAGCTTTCGCCATGCCTAACGCAAAAAAAGCGGCAGAACGTTCATCAATATGAACATGAATATTTAACTGAGGATGTTCAGCCATGACCATCGCAAGAGGAGTGGAACGAGATCCTGGACTAATCACCGCTTGCTGTATCCCCATATGAACTAATTGCTCAACAAAAGCGGCAACATATGCAGTCATTTCATTCATTTTCTTCCCCCCTCTAACGCTAGTAACATCGGCTTAAACTTTACATTCGTTTCCTCATACTCACTAAGCGGATTAGAATGAGCGACAATCCCACACCCCGCAAATAAATGCGCCTCATTGTCTTCAATCAACGCGGAGCGAATGGCTACTGCAAATTCCCCGTTTCCGTTGGCATCCACCCAACCGATCGGAGCGGCATACCATCCACGATCAAGCGGCTCAATGTCCCGAATCGTTTGTACCGCCTTTTCTTTCGGGAATCCCCCAAGCGCTGGCGTCGGGTGAAGTCGTTCAACGAGCGAAAAAATCGAAACTCCTTCCTTTATTTTCGCACGAACAGGTGTGTACAAATGTTGGATATGTCGCATTTTTAACAAAGTCGGCTCATTTGGAACAATCACCTCTTTGCATACTTCATGCATCGCTTGTTCAATCATGTCTACAACGAATGCATGTTCGCGACGATTTTTTTCGTCTTTTAGCAGCCATTGTCCGAGCTCCTCATCCTCTTTCATCGTATGCCCACGACGAATGGAACCAGCGAGACAAGCCGTTTCACACATGTGCCCGTTCTTTTTCACAAGTTGCTCCGGAGAAGCACCGATAAAACAAGATGAGCCGTTTTCAAACGCAAAAATGTAGCTCATTGGTTGTTGTTCACGCAAAGAGCGCAGCACGTGCGAGCAATCAATCCGCTGAGAGAAAGAAAGAAATAACTCGCGCGCTAAAACAACTTTTTCAATTTCTCCGTCTTGAATGAGATCGGTTGCATGACGAACAGCATAAAGCCAGCGATCGCGAGCGACTTCCTCTTTTTCGACAACGTCAACATCATAGTTATCGCTTTCATCATGTATGACAAATAGCGAATCGATCATTTTCTCAAGTTCCGCAAACGATTCATGAACAACATTAACTGTGAGCCATGTTTCCTCTCCGCGCTTTGTTAACAAAAATTTCGGGATAACAAACTGAGCGGAAGGAAAATGATCCCAATGTTCAGCAGAGCGTTTCAGCGGATCAAAAGCGAATCCCCCGAACATCAACGGCCCTTCCCCTTCGATGAAAGCGCCTTCTACAATTTGTTGCCAAGCTTTCTCCACTTCTCGAAACCGCTTTTTCGTCTTTTCTTCGCTTTTTATAACTTGCGCATATCCAAGCCCAACAAACGTTTGTTCATGGAAACAGTCTGACCAATAAAAGCGCTGGCCATGAAATAACGTTTCACCAGCGACAAAAAAGGAAAGAGGATCGATTTGCCCCACTCTTACAGTGACACTAACCATATGCTCTTTTTTCTTTAATGCATCACGCAATTGGTCAATAACTTTGTTTTGATATAAAGTAACCACTTTGTATCACGCCTATACTTAATCTTTTTGTCCCTTTTCCATTATAATATTGTTCTTTAGAGATAGGAAACAATTTATATTGTCAAGACATTGACACATTTTCCCCGCTTCCCTAAACTTATTGTGAACGACATTTTAATTAAAGGAGAAGAATGGCATGCCAACACCAGTACGTTCAAATGCTCAAACTGTTCACTATAAACGAGACTGGCGCGTTTGGTGGCGCTTATTGCGACCACACACGCTCACTGCAGCGTTCGTTCCCGTTTCTATTGGTACTGTGCTTGCAGTAGAAGAAGCACCAATTCACTTTCCTTTATTTTTTGCCATGCTCGTAGCTTCACTATTTATCCAAGCAGCAACAAATATGTTTAACGAATATTACGACTATAAACGTGGGCTCGATACACCTGAATCTGTCGGAATCGGTGGAGCAATCGTCCGCGACGGCATTTCCCCGAAAACTGTTTTATTGCTTGCTTGGTCTTTTTTTGCTATTGCTATGCTACTTGGTATTTATATTTGCGTCAATAGCAGTTGGTGGTTAGCCGTTATCGGCACAATTTGCATGGCAGCAGGATATTTTTACACAGGTGGCCCCATTCCGATCGCTTATACCCCATTTGGTGAATTGGCAGCAGGTTTTTTCATGGGGCTCACCATTATTTTAATTTCATTTTTTATTCAAACAGGCACAATAACAACAACACCTATTCTTGTCTCTGTTCCCATTTCCATTTTAGTTGGAGCCATTTTATTAGCGAATAACATTCGTGACTTAGACGGAGATAAAAGAAGCGGTCGAAAAACGTTAGCCATTTTACTTGGAAGAAAAAAAGCGATTTGGCTATTAGGTGGCATGTTTGTTACATCATTTTTATGGATTGTATTGCTTGTTTTCACAAAAACGATTTCGCCATGGACCTTGCTCGTATTGTTTAGCGTTCCGAAAGCATGGAAAGCAACAAAAGGATTTATTGGAAAGACAAAACCAATAGACATGATGCCAGCAATGAAAGCGACCGCTCAGACAAATACACAATTTGGATTTTTACTTGTCGTTGGTCTGTTTATTCATTATTGGCTACAATAATTGTCCAGAAAAAACCATAGCCTTTTCGCTATGGTTTTTTCTTTTTCGTTCATACTATGTGTAGTCTAATTCGAGGAGGGATGATATGCAAACTTTGCGTGAACGCTTATTACAAGAAAAACAACAAATTGTACAACGGTTGAAACAAAATGATCATTTCGGTCTCATACGAGCATCTGCTCATGACTCGGTTGGGGAACTATCGAATTATGACAATCATCCTGCCGACAGCGGAACAGAACTATATGAGCGAGAAAAAGATATCGCCTTAAACGAACATACGAAACGAGAACTTCACGATATTGAACGGGCGCTTCAAGCAATGGAAGATGGAACGTACGGAATTTGTGAAGTATGTGGAAAGGCTATCCCAGTCGAACGTCTTGAAGCCATCCCAACGACAACATTTTGTAAAGAACATAGCCCTGACCAAGTTGTTTCGCAACAACGCCCGATCGAAGAAAGCGTCTTGTCTCCTCCATTTGGTGAATTTGTCGTTCATAAAGAAGCAGAAACATTTGATGCCGAAGATAGTTGGCAAAAAGTTGCGCGCTTCGGTACATCCGAAACACCTTCAGATGTCCAAGAAGATACTGTACATTATGATCGAATGTATATCGATGCCGGAGAACAAATCGGTTATGTCGAGCCGTTTGAAACATTTGCAGCCACAGACCTTTACGGAACAGGTATTACGATTTATCCAAACATTGTACATGAACAATATGAACAAGTGCTTGACGACGAGCAACTGATGTCTCCGCTCGGTGATCTTCCAGCATATGAAAAAGATCCTTATACTTCTTAAAAAAGTCCTGTGAGCATCTCTGCTTACAGGACTTTTTTATTAACGAATATGCCAAATATCATGAGCGTACTCTTCAATCGTTCGGTCGCTTGAAAAATATCCTGAACAGGCAATGTTCACAACGCTCATTTCCAACCATTTTCTTCGATCTTCATACGTTGCGCCAACTCGTTGTTGCGCATCAGCATACGATGCAAAATCGCGTAAAACAAAGTATTGATCATTATGAGCGAGCAATGAATCATAAATCGGTTCAAAATGATCGTACGCATCAGGAAAAAAGCCATTGACTAGTTGATTAACAACTTGATGAATGCGTTGATCGTGATGATAATATTCGTACGAATGGTATCCGCCATTCGCGTAATAGTGCAACACTTCTTCTGCCTTTAGCCCAAAAATAAACATATTTTCATGACCAACCCGCTCTAAAATTTCAATATTTGCTCCATCTAGCGTTCCGATCGTCACAGCTCCGTTCATCATAAATTTCATATTCCCAGTTCCAGATGCCTCTTTACTAGCAGTCGAAATTTGTTCACTTACATCAGCAGCTGGGAAAATTTTTTCCGCCAATGAAACACGATAATTTTCTAGGAAAATGACTTTTAATCGTCCTTTAATTTGCTCATCGCTATTCACTTTTTGTGCAACCGAATTAATTAGCTTAATGATTCGTTTCGCATAATGATATCCCGGTGATGCCTTTGCACCAAAAATAAACGTGCGTGGATGCATGTCGAAATACTCATCTTCTTTTAATCGGTTATATAAATGCATAATGTGCAGCACATTTAACAACTGTCTTTTATACGCATGTAACCTTTTTACTTGTACATCAAAAATAGATGAATCGTCCACCGCAACACCTGTTTTTTCATAAATATATGTCGCCAACTGTTGTTTATGGTAATGCTTTACTTTCGCTAATTCATCTTGAAATGAACGATCCGTTGCATACTTTTTTAGTTGAATCAGCTGTTCCGGTTGTTTTATCCAATCCGTTCCGATCGCCTCCGTAATAAGAGAAGAAAGCTGTGGATTGGCTTTCAACAACCAACGACGATGTGTAATGCCATTCGTTTTATTATTAAACTTTTCAGGAAAGTATTCATAAAACAGCTTCATTTCACGATGCTTTAAAATTTCAGAATGTATTTTTGCTACACCATTCACACTATAGCTTCCTACAATCGCTAAATGAGCCATTTTAACAAGCCCGTGAGCAATAATGGCCATCTCCTCGATCCTTTTCCAGTCACCAGGATATCGATTCCATAAATCGCGACAAAAACGTTCATTAATTTCTTGCACAATCATATAAATTCGTGGCAATAGCGGTTGAAAAATGTAAATTGGCCATTTTTCCAACGCTTCCGACAACGTTGTATGGTTTGTATAAGAAATTGTGTTTGTCGTAATATGCCACGCTTCGTCCCATCCCATTCCTTCCTCATCTAACAAAATACGCATAAGCTCTGGAATGGCTAACACAGGGTGGGTATCATTCACGTGAATGGCCACGTGGCGGTGAAAATGTTGCAAATGCCCGTACCGTTGCCGATAATCGCGTACGATGCTCCCAATGCTTGCAGCAACGAGAAAATACTGTTGCTTTAGTCTTAAAATTTTTCCTTCGTCATGTGTGTCGTCTGGGTATAAAAATTCAGAAATCGCTTCCGTTTCTCGCTTATACTGCATGACATGTTTATGAAGCGGAAATTTTGCAGGCTCGGCACTCCATAATCGTAACGTATTTACAGTCGTCGTATCATATCCAATGACAGGCATATCATAAGGAACAGCCATTACCTTTTCGACATCATAATGTCGAAACGCTAACCGACCATCTTGTTCGTAGCATTCTACTTTCCCCCAAAAATTCACTTCTACCGCTAAATCTTCTTTTTTTACTTCCCAAACATTACCATGACGTAACCATTGTTCCGGGAGTTCCACTTGATAACCATTCACTATTTTTTGATCAAACAAACCGTGTTTATAACGGATACCTTGTCCATGTCCAGGAAGGTCAAGAGAAGCGAGAGAGTCTAAAAAACAAGCAGCGAGACGCCCAAGCCCCCCATTCCCTAGACCTGCATCAATTTCCACTTCTTCAATATGAGCTAACTCAATGCCTAGCTCTTTCAATCCTTCTTCCACGACATCACGTATGCCAAGATTCATTAAATTGTTCCCTAGCAAACGTCCTAATAAAAACTCAATCGACAAATAATATACTTGCTTTTTATGTTGGGCACGATATCGTTCATTCGTCTGAATCCAATGTTTACTAATATACTCGCGAATCATATGGCCTAACGTATTGTACTGATCGAGAACAGTCGATTCCCAAAAACGTTTTCCGTACATCATTTCTAGTCGCTTCAAAAACGTTTGTTTAAACTCTTCCTTATTCGTGAACATAGATGCCACTCCCAGTCATTAGTTCGTCGTATAGTTGGTTATATTTAAATGCTGACTTTGCCCAACTGTAATCCCGACTCATTGCCTGCTTCATTATCATTTCCCATACTTCTTTTTGTTCATAAAATGAACGGGCACGTTGAATCGTATATAACATGTCGTGTGCATTAAAGTTTTTAAACGTAAATCCGGTTCCTTCTTTTGTAAATTCGTTAAACGACTGCACTGTATCGTTTAATCCACCCGTTTCTCGCACGATCGGTACAGCTCCATAGCGCATCGCAATCATTTGGCCAAGACCACACGGTTCAAATTTAGACGGCATTAAAAACATATCTGCTCCAGCATAAATTTGATGTGCAAGCTGTTCTGAAAACCCAATATATACACGCACACGTTCTGGATATGTCAGCGCCATCTCATGAAAGAAATGTTCAAACTCCCATTCTCCTGTTCCAAGGATGATCATTTGCACATTTTCAGCAATCATTTCGTGAAATACGCATTTTACTAAATCTAATCCTTTTTGTTTCGTTAACCGTGAAACGATGGCAATGACTGGGACATCTTCTTCTGACGGCAATGAAAAATGTTGTTGTAACGCTCGCTTATTAATACTTTTTCGTGCAATTGTCGTCACATCGTATGGCACTGCAATATACGGATCTTTTTTCGGGTTATATATGTCATCATCAATTCCATTTAAAATTCCAACTAAGTGCGAACTTCTCGCGCGCAATAATCCGTCAAGCCGTTCACCATAATATGGAGTTTGAATTTCTTCTTTATACGTTGGGCTAACTGTCGTAATCATATGTGCGGAGACGAGAGCCCCTTTCATGAAACTAACATGCCCGTAAAACTCTAAATGTTCAATCGAAAAATAACGGTCGCTTAAATTTAGCAAATCCCCTAAAATCTCGCGTGGAAAAATGCCTTGAAACTGCAAATTATGGATGGTAAATACCGTTTTCATTTGCGCGTAAAATGAATTTTTCGCATATTCTTCACGCAACAAAAATGGAATCATCCCTGTGTGCCAATCATGACAATGAATGACATTTGGTTGAAAGCCGATGACAGGCAGAGAATCGAGAACCGCTCGACAAAAATATGAAAAACGCTCACCGTCATCGTAATGCCCGTATAACGAATCTCGCTTAAAGTAATATTCGTTGTCGACGAAATAGTATGTCATTCCTTCGTATTCTAATTGTTCAATTCCACAATATTGTCTTCTCCAACCAACACGAACGACAAGCTCAGCAATTTTATTCATTTTTCGGCGCATATGTTGCGGAATGACCCCATATTTAGGAAGCATCACACGCACATCCGTCCCAAGCTTTTTCAACTCTTTCGGCAATGCGCCAGCAACATCAGCTAAACCACCTGTTTTCACAAACGGTACACACTCTGATACGACAAATAATACTTTCACGATTTCATCAGCGCTCCTTGTATTGTCCCTTTTCGAATGACGATTGGCTGATTCGGTGTTCCAATTAATTTCACTCCATCACCAATGCGAGCATCTTTATCAACGATCACATATTCAAGATGACAATTATCCCCAATTTGACTTTTTTGCATAATAATACTGTTGCGGACAACAGTTCCTTTTCCTATTTTTACTGCTCTAGAAATAATACTATGTTCAATTTCTCCTTCAATGATACATCCATTCGCAATCATCGCATTACGCACGCAAGCATATGATGTATATTTCGTCGGTGGCTCATCTTTTACTTTCGTATAAATCGGTCTTCCTTTTAAAAACAACTGCTTCCACACTTCTGGTTTAAGAAGTTCTAAGCTATGGTGAAAATAACGTTCGACGCTATCAATAACTGCGACATACCCGTTATATTCATAATCACATACGGTTAAACCATTTCCTTCATCATTCACAACATCAACAATACTTCGATATTGATTTCGTTGTTGGTTGGCGATTAAATCAAGCAACAACGATGTTTCTAAAATAAACATATCAAGCGACTTTCCACGATAACGTATACGGGTTATATCGCACCCGTTAGCCATATGACGTCGCAATACTTCCTCATAATCAATATTGCACACCGTATAACTGTTGCAAATAAGAGCGTACTTTTGTGTGCTTCGCAAAAAATAGTCAATATGTTGTTGAAAATGTTGAAACGAACCGATATGAGAAATCGGGAGATCAGGCGAAGGGAAGAAGAACAATCCATCACGTTTCCGATTCAAATCCCAATTCTTTCCTGAACCAAGGTGGTCCATTAACGAACGATATTGATACTTTGGGAAAATGGCGACACTTTCAATACCTGAGTTCACCATATTTGATAAAACAAAATCAATTAGCCGATAGCGACCAGCAAACGGAACGGCTGCGATAGAACGCTGAAATGTCAAATCACTCATTTCCGGTGTATATGTCGTCGCATCAATGACCCCAAGCATTAATTTTCCCACGTTTTCTCATCCTCTCTCTCAGAAAAATGTCCCAAAATCTCCTCTGTCACAAGAATGACTTCCCCTTCATATTGATCCGCACAAATAAACGTTCCATCAGGAATTGCCACATTCGGAGGAACAATCGCTTTTTCAATGTATACATTTTTCCCAATCACTGCATTAGGCATAACAACACAATCTTTTACTTTCGCACCTTGTGAAACGTACACCCCTTGAAACAAAACAGAATGCTCCACATTCCCTTCAACGATGCATCCTTCATTCACTAAAGATTCTTTCACTTGTGCGTATGGAGCAATATATTGCGGTGGTTCATTCGGGTTCACAGAATAAATACGCCATGTATGGTCAAATAAATTTAATGCTGGGGTATCTTCTAGTAAATCCATATTTGCTTCCCATAAACTTTTTACCGTCCCAACATCTTTCCAATATCCTTTAAATGGATAGGCAATGAGCCGCTTTTTTTCTTCGATCAGTAAAGGAATAATATCTTTACCAAAGTCATGGCTTGAACGGTCATTTCGATTGTCCATTTCTAAATACTCTTTCAAAATAGACCATTTAAAAATATAAATGCCCATAGACGCTAAATTGTTTTTCGGATGAGCTGGTTTCTCCTCAAACTCTACGATTTCCATCTCGTCATTTGTGTTCATAATTCCAAAACGGCTCGCTTCTTCCCATGGTACTTCAATAACAGAAATTGTAACATCCGCCTTTTTTTCGATATGGTATTGTAGCATATCCGCATAATTCATTTTATAAATATGGTCGCCGGAAAGAATGAGGACATACTCCGGATCATATTGCTTCAAATAGTTTAGATTTTGATAAATGGCATTCGCTGTTCCCTTGTACCATTTCATTTCTGATGATTCAGCATACGGAGGGAGAACGGTTACCCCCCCATTTTTTCGATCTAAATCCCATGCACTTCCAATTCCAATATACGTATTTAACTCTAACGGCTGATATTGGGTGAGCACCCCAACAGTATCAATGCCAGAATTAGCACAATTGCTTAATGTAAAATCAATAATGCGGTATTTTCCTCCAAACGGAACAGCTGGTTTAGCTAAATTTTTTGTTAGCGAACTTAATCTACTCCCTTGTCCCCCTGCGAGTAGCATAGCGACGCACTTTTTTCGTACCATGGCTTTCCTTCCCTTCTCTTTTTCTTGTTGGTCGTAAAATTGTTATAGCATACGGCGGAATCGTCATTCGAATATGATACGGCTTTCCGTGATACGGCTCTTCGTGTGCCACAAGCGGTTTTTTGTTTATGTGTCCCGCACCACCGTACATCACATCATCGCTATTAAATACTTCTCGATACGATGTAAGCAATGGCACACCAATTTTGTAATCTTCATACACGATATTAGTAAAATTGCAAACGACAATTAACGCATCTTCTTCTTTTTTTCCTCGTCGAATAAAAGAAAAAATACTTTGTTCAGCGTTGTTCACATCAATCCATTCGAACCCATTTGGATCATGATCACATTCATATAATGCTCTTTGCTTTTTATAAAAATGAGTGAGAGATTTCACGTAGTCATCCATTTTTCGATGCATATCAAAATCAAACAACACCCAATCGAGTTGTTCTAAATCTTTCCATTCATCAAACTGTCCAAACTCTCCACCCATAAACAACAGTTTTTTTCCGGGATGCGTCATAAAATATCCATAAAGCAGGCGAAGTTGAGCAAATTTATCCCAATAATCGCCTGGCATTTTATTTAATAACGATTTTTTTCCATGCACCACTTCGTCATGGGATAAAGGTAAAATAAAATTTTCCGTGTAAGCATACAACAAAGAAAATGTCATTTTATGATGCATATATTTTCGATCATGCATGCTCGTTTCCATATAACTTAATACATCGTTCATCCATCCCATGTTCCATTTGTAGTTAAATCCTAACCCACCATCGTACGTAGGTGCCGTCACTTTCGGCCAATCTGTTGAATCTTCTGCAATCATTAATACATTCGGATCAAAAGCAAATACAACTTCATTTAATTTCTTTAAAAATGAAATGGCATATGGATTTGGATGCAGTACATCGCTATTCGGCCAATAAAGCATATTTGCAACCGCATCAACACGAAAACCGTCAATATGATAATGCTCTAACCAAAACAAAGCATTCGAAATTAAAAAGCTATGCACTTCTGGTTTTCCTAAATCGAAATTTGCTGTTCCCCACACAATATTTTCGCGATCTTGCATATTCATATATTCATACGTCGGCTCACCATCAAACATATATAACCCATGTGCATCTTTACAAAAATGTCCCGGTACCCAATCTAAAATGACTCCAATTCCTTCCTGATGACAACGATCAATGAAATACATTAAATCATGAGGCGTTCCATAACGGCTTGTTGCAGCATAATAACCTGTTCCTTGATATCCCCAGGAACGATCGAGCGGGTGCTCAATAAGCGGCAAAAGTTCAATGTGAGTAAATCCATGTTCGACAACATAAGGAATTAACTCATCCGCCATTTCCTTATATGTATAAAATTTCCCATCGTCTTTCTTTTTCCATGTACCAAAATGAACTTCATAAATAAACATCGGTTGCTCATAAATAGGTTTTCGCTTCTTTTTTCTTTGCCACGCTTGATCATTCCATTTATATCCTTTTAAATCATATACAATAGAGGCCGTATTGGGGCGTTCTTCTGCGTAAAAAGCATATGGATCTGCTTTCAGAACGATATGTCCATCTCTTGTCATTATTTCGTATTTGTATAAATGTCCTTCTAAATTTTCAGGGACGACAATCATCCATACTCCTTGTTCGTTTATTTTTGTTAACTTGTGCTTTTCTCCGTTCCAATCATTAAACGTTCCAACAAGACGAACTTCTTTTGCATTTGGTGCCCATACACAAAAACGCGTTCCGATCATTCCGTTTTGTTTTACAAGATGTGCGCCAAACAAGTGATAACTTTGATAAAACGTTCCTTCGTGAAATAAATGCATCTGCAAATCGGTTGGACTCATTGTCAACAAATGTTCATCCATCCTTTCTTCAATGGGTGCGGAAACAATTCCGTACTGAATATATTACACAAAGTCATATAAAATTCCTGTAAGAAAATTAAGATATTTTTCGACAATGTTCAACAAATCACATGTTAAATGAAAATCAATACGAACGTCCATAAATTTGTCGCTTGAGTAACAAATGATAATTATATAAAATAGTTTATAGTAATTATTATTTATTTTTTTTAATATTAATTTTAAATAAAGGGGAATGCATATGTATGATTTTCATCATTTACCGCATATGAAAGTACAAGCAACATCAAAGAAAGCGCTTTGGATAACACTGTTATTAACGACTTTTTTCACCATTGTTGAAATTGTAGGAGGCATTTTGTCTAATTCGCTTGCTCTATTGTCAGACTCAGCACATATGGCCTCTGACGTCATTGCATTAAGCTTAAGTATGGTTGCCATTTATTTAGCTTCTCGCCCACCAAATAAAACATTTACATTTGGCTATTTACGGTTTGAAATTATCGCTTCATTTTTAAATGGGCTTGCGCTTGTCATCATTTCCATTGGAATTTTTATTGAAGGAATTCGTCGGTTTATTCATCCTGAAAGCATCCAATTTTCCTTCATGCTAACTATCGCAACGATCGGATTTGTCGTTAATCTTGTGTTAACAATCGTTCTAAGTCGCAGCATAAAAGAAGAAGAAAATTTAAATGTAAAAAGCGCCTTATGGCACTTTATTGGTGACTTACTCAGCTCGATTGGTGTCATCATCTCAGCGATTTTAATTTACTTTACAGGGCTATATATGTTTGATCCACTCATTAGCATCATCATCGGTGCCATTATTTTTGTAGGCGGCTTAAAAATTGTGAGAGAATCGTATTTTATTTTAATGGATGCAGTGCCACATGAATTTGACATCGAGCGTATTCGTGCTGATATCCTTTCTATTGAAGGGGTAGAAGATGTACATGAGTTACACATTTGGTCCATTTCAACAAATCATTATTCCTTAACAGCACACGTTCTTATTCACGAGCATATTCAACCATTTTGTGTTATTTTAGCTATTAATGAAATGTTAAAAGAACGATACAACCTCTCCCATGTCACCGTTCAAGTTGAACATCCTTCTATTCATCAACATGGGGAATATGGAAAGAAATTTTTAGAGAAGAAAAAGAACATGCATGTAGATTTGAGAGAAATATAAAAAAGGACATCTCATATAAATGAGATGTCCTTTTTTACTAGTGACCCGTACGGGATTCGAACCCGTGTTACCGCCGTGAAAGGGCGGTGTCTTAACCACTTGACCAACGGGCCGTGTGTGGCAATGGCGGAGAAGGCGGGATTTGAACCCGCGCGCCGCAAAACGCGACCTAACGGTTTAGCAAACCGTCCCCTTCAGCCACTTGGGTACTTCTCCAAATGGCTCCGCAGGTAGGATTCGAACCTACGACCGCTCGGTTAACAGCCGAGTGCTCTACCACTGAGCTACTGCGGAATAATCATAAAAGTGATTCATACTGCCTAACCAATATTATAGTTTAACTTTACTGCCTCTTCCTCTACTAGCATACTCAATGATGATAAATGCGTCGAGGCAACTCGCAGTTTATTCAATGATGCATTGCTCGTCACTGAGCTACTGCGGAATAAAGATTATAATGGGCCTAAGTGGACTTGAACCACCGACCTCACGCTTATCAGGCGTGCGCTCTAACCAGCTGAGCTATAGGCCCACGTAAGCGGGTGATGGGAATCGAACCCACGACATCAGCTTGGAAGGCTGAGGTTTTACCACTAAACTACACCCGCGCAATAAATTACTCACATAACTATTTTTTACTTCTACGCTTTGTCATGCCTCTTCCTCTACTCGCTTATTCAATGATGATAGATGCGTCGAGGCAACTCGCCGATTACTCGACGATGTGTCGCTCGTGGCTGAGGTTTTACCACTAAACTACACCCGCACGATAAATTAATTACACAGCTATTTTTTACTTGTACGCTTTATCATACAATTTATGGGGCGACTAGTGGGAATCGAACCCACGAATGCCAGAGCCACAATCTGGTGCGTTAACCACTTCGCCATAGCCGCCACAATGATGCCGGCTGCAGGACTTGAACCCGCAACCTACTGATTACAAGTCAGTTGCTCTACCAATTGAGCTAAGCCGGCACAATATGAAGTGCATCAAACTTTTAGATCGTTTGTCAGTTGTGCCTCTTCCTCTACTAGCGCATTCAATGATGATGGATGCGTCGAGGCAACTCGTAGCTTATTCGCTGAAGCTTTGCTCGTCTCTACCAATTGAGCTAAGCCGGCACAAGAAGAAAATCACTTTATGGCGGAGGAGGAGGGATTCGAACCCCCGCGCGCCTTTCGACGCCTCTCGGTTTTCAAGACCGACCCCTTCAGCCAGACTTGGGTACTCCTCCGTGTAATATAAACATGGTGGACCTTGTAGGACTCGAACCTACGACCGGACGGTTATGAGCCGTCTGCTCTAACCAGCTGAGCTAAAGGTCCTAAGCTAGTAGCGGCGGAGGGAATCGAACCCCCGACCTTACGGGTATGAACCGTACGCTCTAGCCAGCTGAGCTACGCCGCCATTATCGTAACATAGATGGTGGAGCCTATCGGGATCGAACCGATGACCTCCTGCGTGCAAAGCAGGCGCTCTCCCAGCTGAGCTAAGGCCCCTTACTACTGGTCGGGAAGACAGGATTCGAACCTGCGACCCCATGGTCCCAAACCATGTGCTCTACCAAGCTGAGCTACTTCCCGACATGGCGCGCCCGAGAGGATTCGAACCCCTAACCTTCTGATCCGTAGTCAGATGCTCTATCCAATTGAGCTACGGGCGCATGTAAAGTGCCGAGGGCCGGACTCGAACCGGCACGGTAGTCACCTACCGCAGGATTTTAAGTCCTGTGCGTCTGCCAATTCCGCCACCCCGGCATAGGCATATTGGAGCGGAAGACGGGACTCGAACCCGCGACCCCCACCTTGGCAAGGTGGTGTTCTACCACTGAACTACTTCCGCACAATGCGGGTGGAGGGACTTGAACCCCCACGCCAGAGGCGCCAGATCCTAAGTCTGGTGCGTCTGCCAATTCCGCCACACCCGCATAATGGTGAGCCATGGAGGACTCGAACCTCCGACCCTCTGATTAAAAGTCAGATGCTCTACCTGCTGAGCTAATGGCTCTTCACACAAGCTGGTGCCGGCTGCAGGACTTGAACCCGCAACCTACTGATTACAAGTCAGTTGCTCTACCAATTGAGCTAAGCCGGCATCATTTAACATGGTGGCTCGGGACGGAATCGAACCGCCGACACAAGGATTTTCAGTCCTTTGCTCTACCGACTGAGCTACCGAGCCGTTTAAGTAATTCCCTTACCTTTATTAATGAGTTTGAAACAACACGTCCTTCGTCCCGCTCTCAGTATGATTAATCAAGCAGAGGCTCGAGCGGACGCTGCAGTTTCCCAAAGAAGCTTACTCGGTCGTGCTCTACCGACTGAGCTACCGAGTCATATAGTGGCGGTCCCGACGGGACTCGAACCCGCGATCTCCTGCGTGACAGGCAGGCATGTTAACCACTACACTACGGGACCATTTTGGTTGCGGGGGCAGGATTTGAACCTGCGACCTTCGGGTTATGAGCCCGACGAGCTACCTGGCTGCTCCACCCCGCGATGATAAAATACACACAAATTCATCTATGGTGGAGGATGACGGGATCGAACCGCCGACCCCTTGCTTGTAAGGCAAGTGCTCTCCCAGCTGAGCTAATCCTCCATCACTAATCTCGCCCGGCAACGTCCTACTCTCGCAGGCGGTGTCCCGCCAACTACCATCGGCGCTGGAGAGCTTAACTTCCGTGTTCGGGATGGGAACGGGTGTGACCTCTCCGCCATCGCCACCGAGCAATAATGCTTTAGACAAATGTTATTATAACGGAATATTTTCTATTGTCAAGCTTTTTTTATTCCTTCAAAACTAGATAACAGGTTAGCCTACGCTTTTCTTGATGACTAGCTTCGAACTAACGTTCTCGCTTTTCTTGTGTGCTTAGTTAAGTCCTCGATCGATTAGTATCCGTCAGCTGCACGTGTCGCCACGCTTCCACCTCGGACCTATCAAACTTGTCATCTTCAAGGGATCTTACTCGCTTGACGCGATGGGAAATCTCATCTTGAGGGGGGCTTCACGCTTAGATGCTTTCAGCGCTTATCCCTTCCGCACATAGCTACCCAGCTGTGCTCCTGGCGGAACAACTGGTACACCAGCGGTGCGTCCATCCCGGTCCTCTCGTACTAAGGACAGCTCCTCTCAAATTTCCTACGCCCGCGACGGATAGGGACCGAACTGTCTCACGACGTTCTGAACCCAGCTCGCGT